>CAZLPC010000257.1:0-5003 GCA_964561305.1 uncultured Anaerolineae bacterium | reverse complement strand
CCTGTAACCGCTACGCCAACCGCTAGCTATACAACACTGCCGCTAAGTGCCACGCGCACGGTTAGCCCAACCGTTACGCGCTTTCCAACCTTAACCCCCAGCCTCACACCTTTTGCTGCCGGTGGTTTAAATAATCGGCCATATTTAGATCGTATGTTGTGGGCGGGCTACAAATAATTGCGCTAAGGCGATAGTTGCAATGTGTCCATCTGTTTATTAAAAACGGGTAAACTCTCAACGTATGAGAGCTTCCCGTTTTAAGATTGTGGATATTATTGGGGAGTGGCAACTGCGTTTAAGTTGCCATTAAACGTTCGGCATATCCTAAATATTGCAAAATTTTATCGTAATTGTCTGCATTGGGAGGGGCAAGTTGCTCGGCTTCATAATAAGCCGTTACGGCCTCGCTATAGCGTTCCAGTGCAAAATACGCATTACCAAGCGTGTAAAATACTCGATAATCGGTAATGGTATTGCTTTCCTTGGTGGCGGCGGCTTTCATTTGCTCAATAGCAGCAATGACGCGCTCA
Organism: uncultured Anaerolineae bacterium; assembly: GCA_964561305.1. Classification (GTDB taxonomy): domain Bacteria; phylum Chloroflexota; class Anaerolineae; order Aggregatilineales; family J027; genus J027. The sequence continues at coordinate 4,473 of CAZLPC010000257.1, read as the reverse complement.
TAAGCCTTCATACGATAATAACACCGCGCAATTTGATAGTGAATGTTAACTTCCCATGGATGATAAGGGTTAAATTGTAACGATGCTTGAAATGCCTCTACTGCTTGTTCATAGCGCTTTAGGGTCATCGAAAGATTTCCCAGCAATTCGTGTACTCGGCTCCATGTGACATCAATCCCTAAGGGGCGTTTGCTGGTTTGCAAAAATTGTAGCAGGTGTTCTATCGCGTCAGCTTCACGGTCAGGTATCAATGCTAGCACTTCGCCAATGGCCAAGTGGGTTTCTGGCAAGGCGCGTTTATAGTCGAGCGCTGTGGTATCAAGTGATTGCAGTGCCTCAGACGCTGCCTTCAGCGCTTGCTCATAATCGTCGGCCTCTCTAAAAGCGCGGCTACGGGAGACATGTAGCTGAGTGATCCAGCCGGTTGTGGTGGTTTTAGGATAGTGGTTAACTGCTTGTTCAAAGTAAATTACAGCCCGTTCGGGATCACGTTGTTCATAAAGTGCAATATATCCTAAACGCTCAAAAGCATAAGCATACACATGGGGCGGATCGTTGGGACCGCCAAGTGCTTGATTGAGATTATCAATAGCGGCCTGAAGCTTGTGGTCACTAAGATAGATACAGCCGCGCTGATAGTAGACCCAGCCAATGTTTTCAAATGTTGGTTCTTGGGCGATGATGTCGTCATAGTAGCGCAGTGCAATGTCGCTATGATTGCGGTCGGCAAAGCCAAATTCTGCCAATGCAAATTTAGCAAAATAAATGTCACCCAATAACATTTTTACATCAGCAAAGTCTTTTAGGGCGGGGCGTATGGTCAATACTTCTTCAATTTCACCCAGTGCATCATCGGGCCGTCCACTGGCCAAGCGTGCCCGCGCCCGCCGCAGCAATATTAATGCTCGAGTTTCGCCGTTTAAATTGTCGGTGCGTAACGCTTTGGCAATCAGCACCTCGGCTTTGCGTAAGTCGTTGCTCAGAATGGCCAGATCAACAGCTTCTAATTGTGCGTCTTGAATCATCAGTTCTCTCCATACCGATCAGCACCTTGTATCTAACACACAACTGCTAAATTCGTCAAGCGACGGTCGTCTATCATTGGTTTGCTATTGGTGAAAATTCTTCACAAAATTGACGTTTAGGGTGTACTGATGCACAATTGCAGATGAAACATCAATTTTGAGGACGTTCGGTTTTATGAAAACAGATGGCCATGTGTTGGTAATTGGCGCGTCGGGCTTAGATAGCAAAGGACGCTCCACTCAAAATTTAAGGTTTGCTGCCGATAACCCCGGCTCGATCCGCAACAGCTATGGCGGTGTGGGGCGCAATATCGCCGAAAATCTGGCACGCTTAAAGGTGAAAACTGTTTTGCTAACTGTGGTCGGCGATGACGCAACAGGTGATTTGATTTTGGCCCATTTGGCCACAGTTGGAGTGGATACAACCTATGCGCTGCAAGTTGCCGACTATCGTACTGGGAGCTTTATCGCTATTTTAGACGATAGTGGTGACCTAGCGGTTGCCATCAGCGATTTCGAGATTATGTCGCAGATGGATGTAGCTTATATTCAGTCACAAGCCACACTTTTTGCTGATGCCCGTTTAGTAGTTATTGACTTAAACATGCCTGTTCCAACGCTAGAGGCAATCATCACGCAATGCCAACAGTATCATGTGCCACTATGTGTTGATCCGACATCGCCGGCCCATGCCCAAAAAATTATAGATAAAGTACATCATTTTTATTTAGTAACGCCTAATGCCAGCGAAATCGAAGTTTTTTGTCAATTTATAGTAGACCAACACAATCCTGATAGTGTATTGCTTTCCGTTCAACAGGTCGTTGGCAATGGGGCAACCAGTGCTATTGTTACGTTGGGCGAACATGGCGTAGCCTATGCCACTTCTGCCGAGTGTGGTTTGCTGAACTCGGCCAAAGTAGCGGTCATCGACTCGACAGGGGCAGGCGATGCACTAACCGCAGGGGTAATTTTTGGGCTGGTAAATAACTTGACCCTAGCAGAGTCATTGCGCTTAGGCATGGCAGCCGCACGCCTGACTTTGGGGTGTCATGAGGCGGTTGCACCAGAGCTTTCGCCGGATGTATTGTATGAACAACTGACGCTATAAGTGTTTGTAATGGTGGAAAATTGAAAATATGGATGCACAAGTTTTAGGCGCACGCCGCGAACACTATCAGATCATAGGGAAGATTTTAACCGAGCGTTATGGCTATCCTACATGGCGACAACATTTACCTGCTGTTGATGAGTTGGTCTCGACAATTTTGAGCCAAAGCACCACCGATGCCAATCGCGATAGGGGGTTTTATGCGCTTAAAGAAAAATATCCTGATTGGGAGAGCGTGCGTGATGCCCCCAGCGATGAAGTGATCGCCACGATTCGTCCAGCTGGCTTAGCGAATCAAAAAGGTCCTCGCATTCAAGAGTCGTTGCGTTATGTGAGCGATAAAGTGGGTGCTTTAACACTCGACTTTTTGCCCAACATGCCCATTGAGGAGGCCAAACAATGGCTAACCGCGATAAAAGGCATTGGCCCCAAAACAGCCGCTATCATATTATTATTTAGCTTCAATTTGCCTGCATTTCCAGTAGATACTCATGTTCATCGCGTAACGGGGCGCTTAGGATTGATCGATACAAAAACAACGGCCGACAAAGCCCACTCTATTTTAGAAGCCATTGTGCCATCAGAGGACTATTATCCGGCTCATCTTAACCTTATTCAACATGGACGCGAGGTTTGCAAAGCCCGCAACCCGCAATGCCAGATTTGCCCGCTAACCACCTATTGCCAATATTATCAGGAAGTTGTGAAACAGAATGAGTAGCCAATCATCTGGGCGTGAGCTAGAACTCAGCATCGCTAATGCCAAACAAAATCTTACACTGTTGCGTCGCCAACTTCAAACAGGGCGCATTGATCCACGCTATTTTGAACAACGTCTCGAATCGTTGCAAGAGTTATTGAACGAACTAGAAGACGACCGCAAAAGTACCGGCGAGCAACAACGCTTTGCGGCCTTGTATGAAGTGAGCAAGGTCATCGGCTCATCTCTTAATTTGCAGACCGTATTGGATCAAGTGATGGACGCTATCATTCAACTAACAGCAGCCGAGCGGGGTTTCTTGATGTTGTTGGGCGACGACGGCAACCTAGATGTAAAAGTTGCCCGCGACTTCGATCAATCCACACTTTCTAGCAACGACATTGCCTTCAGTCGCACCATCACCGATCAGGTTTTTGAAACAGGCGAAGGCGTATTGACTACCAACGCCCAAGAAGACCCACGCTATGCCGGCCAAGCCAGCATCATCGCCCACGCCATGCGTAGCATTATGGCAGCTCCACTGCGGGCACGCGGCACAACAATTGGGGTGGTCTATGTGGATAATCGAATTCGGGCCGGTTTATTTGGCGATGATGACCTACAGGCATTGCAGGCTTTTGCCACTCAAGCTGCTGTCGCCATCGAAAATGCTCGCCTCTACTCAGAAACCGATGCTCAATTGCAAGCGCGTGTTGAGGAGTTGCAGATTTTACAATGGATTGACCGCCAACTAAACGCCTCGCTCGATCCCGAAAAGACCATCAACATCTTGTTAGAATGGGCCACACGGCTAGGCAAAGCCGATGCTTCTAGCATTGGTATGTTGGATGAAGAAAGCAACATTCATATCACGGCCACCTATGGTCTGGGGGGGGCTTTCAGCATTGGTCAAATGATCGATCTAAACGAACCCTTGGTGCAGCGCGCCCTTGCCGTTGAAGATGCGGTGCTAGATGTAGACCCTGTACAACAACAAACCTTATTGTGCATACCCATCCGCTTTGAAAATGCCGTTATTGCGCTTATGTTTTTTAGTGCCCAGCGCCCGGATGCCTTTAGCGCCGAAGAGCAAACGATTCTCTCGCGGGTGGCCAGCCGCGCCGCCACAGCCCTACAAAATGGTCGGCTTTATACCGCCGTAAAAGCCGCCGACCGCGCCAAAACCGAATTTGTGAGCGTGGTAGCCCACGAGCTAAAAGTGCCCATGACCAGCATTCAAGGTTATGCTCAAATGCTAAAGGTAGTTGGCCAACTCAACGACCAACAACAACAATTCGTGCAAACAGTGGTCAGTAATGTTGAGCGCATGAAGATTTTGGTGAATGATCTCAGCGACATTAGCCGCATTGAAAGCGGCCAATTGCATATCGAAATTCGTGACCTAGAGCTTGGGCCTGTTCTTGAGCAAGCCCGCGATAGCGTAATGGCCCAAGTGCAAGAGCGCGGCCATCATTTTGTTGAAGACATTGCGCCTAATCTGCCTTTAGTATCGGCTGATGGATCGCGCTTGATGCAAATCTTGGTGAATTTGCTCAGTAATGCCTATAAATATACACCCGACAACGGCACAATCACCTTGCGCGTACAACCGCAAAATAGCGCGGTGCATATCAGCA
>CAZLPC010000256.1:0-5005 GCA_964561305.1 uncultured Anaerolineae bacterium | reverse complement strand
CCTTTGTGTCGTATGCAAATGGTCAAGTCATTGAATATTCCACTGATGAAATTACGACTACGGCAGTATTGGAGTCGGGCGACATCGAAAATCTCACCCTCACCACATCAACGGTCGCGCAGCAATTTTTAAGCACAAATGGGTCAGTTGTGATTGAAGGCGTTGAACAGCAGAACACACCATGGCATTTTTACCTCGATGGTATCGAAAACGCGCACACGAACGTCTTCCCTTATGCGGGTATTCGCTACGCCAATCTCTATCCCGCTATAGATTTAGTAATCGATCAAGCTGGGATGCGCCTAGAAGCCGAGGCAGGTGCTGATTTGTCTGAAGTGGCGTGGCAATTCATAAGTGATGATGCTCTGACTGTTGACCTTGGCCCAACTGTGCTGACCGTTTCTAGCCTAGCCGATGAACAGCTGATTGTACAGCAGGCACTGACCGTTGAACAAAGTGGACAACTGGTGCCGAGTGAGTTCAGCGCAACCGAAGCTGGCTTTGGGCTAGTGACAAGTGGCGTCAATCTGCTAGCGCCCGTGGTTGTCAATCTTTCTGAACCACCAGTCGTGGCTGCGGTCAATAGTAATCAGCTTCCCATTGCTCAAACCCAATTCGTGAGCGGAACCTATAGCGGCTTCTATGGTGTGCGCGAGTTTACAGCAGTCGAAATCGGCACGGATGGCAGCCACTATCTGTTAGGGTGGGGTCTGACGATGGGGTTTAATAGTGGGCTAGTAGCCGTGAAGTTTAATAGTGCCGGAATAGCACAATATGTAACGATGCTGGCGACGAATCGTATAAGCGGGCAGTTTGCACCTGATGTAGCAGTGGATGAAGGTGGACAACTGTATGGCGTGAGCAATGTCAGCGCACCAAATGGTTTTCCAATAACAGCGAATGCCTTGGATCCACAACCCAGCCAAACCGTATTGTTTCGGCTAGATGCCAGTGGTTTGGTCAACTATGGCTCTTATTTGCGCGGCAACATTAATGTTGCGGGAATTGAGACCGATGGGAACGGGCGGGTTTATCTTGCCGGTGATATTCGGTCGAATCAACTTGCGGGCACGGCTTTTTATGTGTTACCCGATTATGAGAACAATGCCATCAGTGGGTCAGATATTTTTGTGCTGAAATTAAACCTTGATGCACCCGCATCTGAGCAACTGTTGTACGGGGAAACTTTTGGCGGGAGCGGGGTATCGTTGGGCAGTGGTCAAGATGATTTTGCGCGTGATATTCATGTGGATCAGGCGGGCACAGTGCTGATAGTGGGCCAAACCCGCACCCCTGACTTTACCCGCATTAGCGCTGGAGCCTATCAGAACAGTTGCACCCTGTACGGCACATTTCAGCAAAGCTGTTCGGCGGGTTTTGTGCTGAAATTTGTCTCGGTGGGTGATGGCTTGGCCTTTGCCGTAGGAACCTATCTGGATTGGGCGGGTGTAAATCCGCGTGCTGTTGGTAGCGACCAAAGTGGACGAGTGTATGTAGCCGGGGATATCGGCTTGCCGAACTTGCCGCTGGTGGGCGGCCCCTATGGAACGTATGGTGGGGGTTGGGATGGTTTTGTGGCGAGGTTGTCGACGGATTTAGCGAGCCTTGAGTATAGCACCTATTATGGGGGCGCAGGCGATGAGCATGTGCGCGACATGGCGGTAAATGACATCAGCCGCAATGGATGGGTGTATATAACGGGTTATACCCGTGAGGCGACGAATTTTCCTCTAGTGGATGCAGCACGAAGCGTGTTTGAAGGGGATACGGAGGGGTTTTTGGCGGTATTTGACACGATGCAGACCACAGCCCTGGCGGCGGTAGGGTCTACCTTTATGGGTGGGCCGGGTACTGATGTGCCACAGCGATTGGCGTTATCGGCCAGCTATGGGGGGCATATCGTGGGGCGCACCGCCTATGATACCAGCCAACCCGCCAGCAATCTCATCGAGTATTTGGGCATCTCGCCCACCAATTTGGGCGGCAACGGGTTCGAAGTTAAAATGCTGATCAATGATTGCATTGCAGAAGCGGATCCATTACTAACAACACTCTCTGTGCCGCAGCTTTTTTATGATATGCGAGCAGCTGTTTATTTTGCTGATTATACGTCGCCTACGCCACCTGTGGCTAATATGGGATTAGCGATCCATGCTTCACCCACTATCAACTCAGCTAAATTAGACCGCTTTGGGCAGCGTCTATCTGCGTGGCGACCGGGAATTAACATTCCAGCAGGCTACTATATGAGTGTCGTGCGGATCGGATGAGTCTGCTACGAGCGAATGGTTGGGTCAGGCTATACCGCCGGGTACTCCGCCATCTGTAGTTGACCCTGATGCGCGTCAGCCGATTGGGTGGGTGTTGGCGGCCTATGAAGACCCGCTGCAAGCAGGCAACGTGATTAGCTATGTTGGCGCGACCCTTCGGCAAGACCGCGTGACCGCTTGTAGCCCCTTACCGGCCGACGACTTGACGTTTTATTATGACCGCGAGGCGGCCGTGCGATATGTGATTGCACATAGCTATCAAAATCTGATTTATCTACCAGATGATGGATCAACTACCAATCGCTTGACTCCGCGCTTGTGGTATACACCGACACCGGGACCAGCTGGTACACCTTCAGCTACGCCACAAATTCCATCAAATTTGGATGTTTCAACTATTCCGTATTTTCATTTCGATTATTTGTCTAACTCTACACCGCCGGGTATCGTCCATATCCCACCGACCCCAACTCCTTCTCCGACCGGTGGAGCTGTTTATCCAACAACAGCCTATGTGCCAAGAACCGGTTCTGCAGCATTCCTATCTCAAGGTATATGGATGGGCGGTATGCCCATGACATGGAACTATGCACCAGCCGCAACTCCATTGCCCGGTACCGTTCAACCAACATTGCCAACTGATTGTGTCTCAGCGGCGACCCCTGCTAATAATGGGTGGCGGCATTGCACTACTTCCATTGGAGGTACGGGCAATACGATCTGGATGAATCATCTCTGGCTTATCCCCTATTACACTGGTGTTTATTTACCAAACATTGATCCAAATACTGGTGAGACCTTTTCTACTTCGCCTAATCTCGCAGGACCTTCGGGTGTTGAGTCCGCTCCTATGGTGCTGTTGGGACCATCCAATCACGGTAATGGAGTACCAGCACCAACATTCCAGTATCCAGAAGGTAGCCGTGTCATTCCGATTGCAGCGGCAACAATAATTAGCAGAGAACTAGATGGAAGCGAGCCCGGAAGTCTTCGACTGCTTGACCCTGATAACGGCGCAATCGTGGATTTTACCAATTTCACAAAATATGTTGAAGATAGATTGACTATGCTTGATCCGTCTTCATCTATCCGTACTGGTCTTGTGCAAGGAGGGGATTATATGTGGATCAATCAAGAGAATAATCTCACGCACGGTTATATGGTCGTGGGTTGGGGTGCAACAAGAAACTGTGGTGAGCTATTGCGTAACGAGAATGCAATGAACCGCGTGACGCTAAATAATGGACTATACCTTACATACGCGGAAGCTGTAGCACAATTGGGGACAAACGATGTTGTGCCTTATGTGGCTGACTTCAGCTTTCGTCTACAACATCCATTCCCACGTCCATTTTATTGCTCACGGGTATTTCCACCCATAAACAACAACTATTATTCCATACCTGTAGATGGTGCGGGACAGCTACGTAATGATTTAGGGGCACACTGGAGTCTATTTGATCAACGACATGATTGGTACTTCTTTGCTCTTCCAGATGAAGTAACGATTGACAGTAATTTGCTTTTTAATGATGAACAATGGGCATGGATGGATGCTGATGGTCGTATTCCTACCCCAATTCCCTAACAATTCTTGTCTAACGCGAAGAGGAAAGAATGAAAACTAGAATCCATTTGCTAGTACTGCTTATATGCCTAGGATCTATAATCTGGTTTGTCAAACCAATTCATGCTCAGGCCGAGATTTCAGTCACAAGCTATGCATGGAGCCCAACAGGCTCCCTTATCGCTGCTTCTTTCAATTACCGTTCCGCAGATAGTGAGGCACGGCTCCTTGACTCCAACAACGAGCTTTTATCGTCAATAACGTTTCCAAGCACTAGTGGCATTAGTGCAGGTTACTGGAATGAAACAGGGACACTGATTGCATTCAATGCGGTTACAAGGAATGGACAGGAGGTCATTTATGGCTGGGATGTCTCTGAGCCGAGTAGCCCAATAGAGATTGAGTTGCCTCAAGTTCATGGAAACCGAAGTAGTCCTATCACATGGCTTGGGTCAGATCGTCTTGTTGCTTATTCAGATAACGTTATTAATATATGGGATATATCGTCATCAATTATTGTGGCGACTCTAGATACTTTACCATATATCTCAGATGTTAATCGACCAAGTCGTATTGTTTCAATGGGATTTGGTCCCGAATATGACTACTTAGCAGTTGGAACGCTAGAGGATTTGATTGTTTTTACGGTCACTCCTGATTTGCAGTTCACATGGTTGCAAACCGAGTTCTTGGCTGATGGTGACTATGTAGGCTTGTATGATTTGGCGTGGAATGCTGAAGGTAATGCAATCGCAGTAACCTACGAGAACACCATTGAAATCTGGCAGCGTGCGGGTGATCTGTTTCAACTAGAGCGTGTCTTGAGTGAACACTCTAATATTGTTCGCGACATGGAGTGGCGGGGTACTTCCTTGGTGGCCAGTGCATACATGGCAAGAGCTGATGAAATAGTGATATGGGATACGCTCACATGGGAGGTTGTTACGAGGATTCCGCTGGATGGAAATCCTACTTTTTTTTCGTTGAGTCCAGATGGCACACGCATCATCTATGGCTCACCAGAATCGCCGGATACACCAGTTTTACAAACTATCGCCGACACATTGCAGTCGCCAACAAACCTCGCTATTACATCCTCGCCGCCGGTGGGGTTGACGTGGCAGGACAACAGCGCGGATGAGACGGGGTTCATCGTGTCGCGGCAAGT
>CAZLPC010000255.1:276-5017 GCA_964561305.1 uncultured Anaerolineae bacterium | reverse complement strand
TGGCATTGCGCTGGCTGTAAGCTGCCAGCCATGCAAAGAAGGCTTCGTCGCCGATGATTTGGCGTATGGCATCAAACATGCGTACGCCATTTAGATAGACGGCATTAATGTATGGCCGCCATTGGGTATAGTCATAGACGGTTGAATCTACATTGCCTAAAATGTTGTATTGATTGATCCGGAACTGCCACCACGATTCAACCAAATCAGGCGCATAACGCTCGTAATAAAACAACTCGCTAATGGTGGCTAGGGCTTCGTCTAGGTAGGGGGTTTCGGCTTGGTTGTTGCCCACCACGCTATACCACCACTGATGCGCGATCTCGTGAATGGTGATGACACTTAACCAGTGGTCGGCGCGACCATTCCAAATTTCAAACCAGCGTGTGCTAACAAAAACCAAGCCGCTAAATTCGTAGCCATCTGGAAAATCGCCTTCTACAATAACCATACGTTCGTGTGGATAAGGGCCAAATAGCTCGCTAAATAAGGCTAGCGATTGCATGGCATCGGTCATGGCACGATTGAGGGCATCTGCGGATGGATTAGAAAAGGTGTACCATTCTACCAACACGCCGTCTACGGTTTGTGTTTGTATGGTAAATTGGGTGCTTAGGCTGAGGGCAAGCTCGCGGGTGTTATGATGTTCAATGCGCCACTGGGCTGCTCCCAATGCTTCGACTGAGCCGGGGGCAGCAATTTCTAAGCCACTGGGCGCACCACTTACCGCAAAATCCAACACATAATCAGCAATAGGCGTGATGGCTTGCTCACCGATGTAGTGGCGTTGAGGCGTATACCACTGATTAGGTGTTTTAAAACCATAGACCCCAACCGTAGGGAACCAATGCCCTAGATTTAATTGTTGTTCGGTATAGGCCAGCCATCCCAATGGATTGCTATCAGAGAGGGCTTGGGTGTTGATGGCATAGCGTAGCACAACCACAACATCGCAGCCCACCGCTACCGGATCGGCTAATCCTACTGTAATTCGCATGGCATCAATGCTCACATTGTTTAAAATATCGCCAGCATCATTTTGGGCATTATAAAAGGTGATGGTGTTGGCCCGCGAGAGACGGTGCGGCTCGCTATGAAAAACAATTTCATCCAATGGTGCATCATGATCGTTGCGATAATGAACGGTTTGCTCTACCTCAACCACTTTGCTAGCCCAATTGAGGGTTGCGTCAAGGGCATAACGCACTTGGCTTGTGTCTGCGTCACTTTCACATTCATTTTGAGCCAGTATGGACTGGCTGAAGGCCATTTCGGCGGCATGACTGGTGGGTATAACAGCACCTAACAGCCCGATCAAACCCAAGATCGGTATCCAGCGTAGAATTTTTAACATCTTTTGCTCCTTAGACTGAGACAGGCGACCAAAACTTTGGCCGCCTGTGGTTTTGTAGTAGTTAAATTAGTCCAGCGTGCCGGGAACCCAAATCCAGTCAGGCGACCAGTCGGTAGCGGGGCTAGCAGCAGTCAGATTGATGGGGTTTGTTCCATCGGCATTCATCACCCAAATATCGAAGTTACCCGCACGATCCGATTCAAAGGCGATTTGGCGGCCATCGGGCGACCATACCGGATCGTCATCGGTACCACTTTCTTCGGTCAGGCGCACAACGTTTGTGCCATCGATACGCATGATATAAATTTCAGAGTTATTGTCGAAGCGGGTCGAGCCAAATGCTACCCCAGTGCCATTGAGTGACCAGTCCGGCTGGCCATCATAGAAGGTGTTGTTGGTAAGGCGTGTTGTTTGGCCAGTAGCGATGTTGACGCGCCATAATTCGCGCCCACCGGTCACATCCGAGTAATAAATTAGCTCTAGGCCATCGGGCGACCACGATGGCGAACGGTCAGTAGCACCTGCGCCATTGTTGGTTACTTGCTGACGATTTGTGCCGTCGCTGTTCATCACATAGATCTCAATATCACCATCTTGATCGGAGTGGAAGGCGATACGGCTGCCATCCGGATTCCATGCCGGGCCCCAGTTATTAAAGGGATCGTTGGTTAGTTGGGTTTGTTCTGTGCCATCGCTATTCATCACCCAAATATCAAAACTACCATTCACATCCGATTCCCATGCAAGGCGTGTGCCATCTTTTGACCACGATGGCTTGTCGTCGGTAGCGGTGTTAAACGTTAACTGGCGCACACCTGTGCCATCGGCATTCATCACAAAAATCTCATAGTCGCCATCACGGTTAGAGGCAAAAGCAATTTGGGTTCCTCCTGCATCGGGCGCGTCAATCACAAATTCAACATCGCCCTCATCCACTGGTGCGCCAATTTCAACATTTTCATCACCGGGTTGCGGAACCACCACCACTGCACAAGTGTTGTTCAGCAAAATATCGAGGATGGTGTTTAATCCACCAAAGCCGCTAACGGTAATGATATTTTGGTCGCCGCCCGAAATTTGAGAGAGTTCGTCAAAATCTACGCTGCCCACCGCCACACCAAAAACGGCTGTGCCGGCTGCACGCGCACGGTCGGCGGATACAATTGGGTTGCCAGCTTCATTATGTAGGCCGTCGGTTAGCACAATGATGACGCGGGGGATACCGGCGCGGCGGGTCACAAATTGTTCTTGGGCCAGATCAATAGCGGCTGCTATATTCGTCGAGCTACCAAATTTGGTCATGTTGTCAACGGCAGCATTCACTCCCACTGGGTCATCAGAAAGGCCGATGTAAAGTTCAGCCGTTGTCGAAAATTGAATGATGCCGACGTTCGCATCGCGGGGGCCAATGGTAAATGAGCTGGTTAGGCGGCGCACAAAGTCTCGCATAATCTCAAAGTCAGTTTCGCTGATGCTGCCCGATCCATCTAATGCCAGCATCAGATCAAGCGAACACCCCGATTGATTTGTGTCTAGTGGGGCAGTGGGCGTGGGCGAATGGGCGGCGGCGGGTGTGGCACTTAAATTAAAATTGCCTCCCACTAAAAGTATCGCAATGAGCAAACATACAATTCGGCGGTTATGTATAGATAAGAAAGTCACGATTGGCTCCTAAGCTCTTAACAAAACAAGATTGTTGGTGGTTTTCGCCATACAATCTCAGTGTAGAACTGTCTTTGTTGTAGCTCAAGAGGGCATGGGTAAGCCAATGGGGACACGTCGTTAGCCCATTGGCAGCCAATTGTCTTTCCGTAGGTTTTGGTGTGTTTAGGGGCGTGGCCGCGCAACCACGCCCCACACATTACCAATAATCGAGATAGCCTCGCGCCCGTCAAAACTGACCCGATATAAGATCGAATTAGGAAGATATGTGCTGCGAAGCAACGGATCATCCAGCGATAAATCGCCGGGCAACCGCCCTGCGTTCAAATCCTCGACCGCTTTGGCATTGCTTTCGACCACTACCACAAAAATGTAATCGTCGGTGACAGCAATAGATGACGCACCATAAAAATCGCCTAGTCCGGCCAGTTGAGTGGTGCGGCCTGTCGCTAAATCCAAGTACCATACGGTGATGAAGGCACTTCGCAAATCGAGTGGTGTTAAAATGTTGGGATTGAGCTGCAAGGGATTGCGTGGGGCTTGGCGCACCACCAAATAGGCATCGCGCGAGTTAGGGCCGAAGGCCACACGCTCAATTGTACCTAAATCAAGATCATACGAGCGCCAGCCCCCCGTAATTAAATCTACGAGCGTTATGCCATTATTGGCATTGGGGGCAATCAGGCGCGAGAGATCGCTACTGACAGTAGCCGCGCCAAAGACGACATTTTCTGTGCCTTCATATAGCCATGTGTTGCCAGTGGTGATGTCTATTGCGCCCATACCTGCATTCGGAAAACAACACGAGTAGAACATGGTGGGGCCATAAGTGGGGATTAAGCGGGGACGCGACGACTCTAAAATGCCCCCATCCCGCGCATATTGCAGCGCCGCCCCAGTTAATGTGAGCGAAGAAATGCCGCTAGGATAGCGCCCGACATAGCCCACCAAGCGCCCTGTACCACTGCTTAACGTGGCCAAGTTCGACTCTCGTAGCGGGATGGTGACAAGTCCATTGTCGGCAGGTTGCGGGTTGCCCGATTCGAGATAGTAGAGCGTTGAACCCACACGATCTAATGTGATTGTTAGGCTGTATGTTCCCGGCTGCAACACTGAAGCCCCACCATTGGCCAGCCCCACAAAAAGCTGATTGCCGCGAATAATATACAAAACATCGGTATCAATTGACCAAAACAGTTTGCCCGCTTGGCCACTAAATTGGGGCCCCACATCCTCAACTGGCAGGCCGTCGCGCCCCGCCAAGTGGATGCTGTTTTCATAAACATAGGCCAACACTACATCGGGCCGCGACTGTTGGGCATGGCTGCGCGGTGCAGTGGGCCATGCAGCAACGATTAACCCCAACATCAGCAAAACAACGATCTGTCGTGACATGTCGCACAAATCCTCGTTGATGGTTTTATTAGCGTGTTGCTGATATTGTAGCAAGTTTTGGGGCAACCCCCACTATCGAGCTGATAGATGGGGGAGTGGGGTAGGCGGGTTAGCGCGACAACACTTGCGCCATCTCAAAATAACCGTCGCTAATGTCGCGCTTTTGGCTGATTACTTCTTCAAGTGGCACAGGGGTAATGGCGCGGCCATCAAGGCCTACCATTGTACCCGGACGGCCCGCCATCAGTTCATCTACGGCATGAACGCCCATGCGTGTTGCCAACAATCGATCAAAAGCCGTGGGGCTGCCGCCGCGTTGCACATGGCCCA
>CAZLPC010000255.1:0-266 GCA_964561305.1 uncultured Anaerolineae bacterium | reverse complement strand
ACCGCATGGATGTGTCTCTAAATAAGCCGCGACCTCGTTGATATTGTCTTTGGCTCCTTCGGCAATAACAGCAATGGCGTGAGATTTGCCGCGCATATAGGCATCATCTAGGGCTTGGGCGATTTCTTCAAGCTCAATGGGGCGTTCGGGCGTAACCACAATTTCTGCGCCACCCAAAATACCACTCATCAAGGTCAGATAGCCCGAATTCCGGCCCATCGCTTCAATTAAAAAAGCGCGTTCGTGGCTAGAAGCGGTGTCGCGCA
>CAZLPC010000254.1:0-5029 GCA_964561305.1 uncultured Anaerolineae bacterium | reverse complement strand
ATAGATTGAATTACAAGGAGTTATGGTCTTTTGAACGTTTTGATGGAAGTCCAAGACCTAAAGGTGCGCTTTAAGACAAAAGAGGGCACCGTTTATGCCGTCAACGGTGTTTCGTATAAACTTCATGAAGGCGAAACATTGGGCGTTGTGGGAGAAAGCGGTAGCGGCAAAAGCGTTCATGCCATGTCCATTATGGGGTTGCTGCCCAGCCCACCCACCGTCATTGAAGGCGCTGTAAATTTTCGGGGGCGCTCATTGTTTAAACTATCGCGCCATGAAATGCGCTTGATACGTGGGGCCGAAATTGCTATGATTTTCCAAGACCCCATGACCTCGCTAAATCCTGTATTAACTATTGGCCGCCAGATCACTGAGGCGCTAAAATTGCATTTGGGTATGGACAACGAACAAGCCCGCAACCGCGCTACTGAACTATTGGCGATGGTGGGTATTCCGGCCCCAGATCGGCGCTTAAACGACTATCCGCATCAATTTTCAGGTGGTATGCGCCAACGTGCGATGATTGCCATGTCACTCTCGTGTAATCCGCAATTATTGATCGCCGACGAACCAACCACCGCCCTAGATGTGACCATTCAAGCCCAAATCTTGGACTTGGTGCGCCGCCTACGCGATAAAATTGGGATGTCTATGATTTGGATTACCCACGACCTTGGCGTTGTGGCCGGCTTGGCAGATACCCTACAAGTGATGTATGCCGGTAAAATCGTAGAGCGTGCGCCTGTTAAAGAGGTCTTTAAAGACACACGCCATCCCTATACACTGGGATTATTGGCATCGTTGCCACGTCTAGACCAAAGACATGAAAAATTGACCTCTATTTTGGGGTCGCCACCTGACTTGCGTGAAGAACCCACAGGTTGCCCGTTTTCACCGCGCTGCCCTTATGTGATTGATCGGTGTCGGAGCGAAACACCGCCCTTGATACCAGTTGATCAGGGGCATCCAGAGCATTTGGCCGCGTGTTGGGTAGATGTTCGCACCGCAGAATATACCCGCCCAGAGATGGTTCTTTAATCACATTGCTGTACAATGTTGTTCGCATCACCATATAGCAAATTATAGAAAGGAAAGAATGCCGACGGCCTATCCAACGGCATTTAAAAAAGTCTATGACACTAGCTGGACAACCTGTTGCGTCGGCCCAACCCGCACCCAAAGACCGTGAGGTTTTGCTGTCGGTACGCAACCTTAAAAAATATTTCCCGATCAAAAAAGGCCTCTTGTTTAGCCGCGAAGTATCCGCTGTAAAAGCCGTAGACGACATTAGCTTTGATATTTATCGGGGCGAAACACTAGGCTTGGTGGGCGAAAGCGGCTGTGGCAAATCTACGACAGGCCGTACCGTTTTACAACTGCACCGCGCCACGTCGGGGCAAGTGATTTATGAAGGTGAAGACCTCGTGGAATTGAAAGGTAATCGCTTGCGCGAAATGCGGCGCGAAATGCAAATTATCTTCCAAGACCCTTATGCGTCGCTTAATCCACGTATGGATATTCAACGAATTGTAGGCGAGCCTTTGTTGGTGCATAACATTGGCGATGACAAAAGCCGCGCCCAACGTGTTGCCGAATTACTAGAATTGGTAGGGCTAAATCCCTATTTTGCCGACCGCTATCCGCACGAGTTTTCGGGTGGGCAACGGCAACGGATTGGTATTGCCCGTGCTTTGGCACTTGATCCTAACTTCATTGTTGCCGACGAACCAATCTCGGCCCTAGACGTATCAATCCAAGCACAAGTGGTTAACTTAATGCAGCAATTGCAAAAAGATTTAGGCTTAACCTATTTGTTTATTGCCCACGACCTCAGCATGGTACGCCATATTTGTGACCGTGTGGCCGTGATGTATTTGGGTAAAATTGTTGAATTGGCCGAAAGCGAAGAGCTTTATACCAACCCATTACACACCTATACCCAAGCCTTGCTCTCGGCTGTACCTGTACCCGATCCGGAGGTAGAAGAAAACCGCCAACGGATCATTCTAAAGGGCGACTTGCCAAGCCCAGCCAACCCACCCGTGGGCTGCAACTTTAATACTCGTTGCCCAGTTGCGGTGGATGCGTGTTTCGAGATTGAACCCGAACTATTAGAAGTGAAGCCCGGCCATTGGGTGGCGTGTCATCGTGTCACCTAAAAAACGGTTGAACCTCTTGTTTTGGGCAGTGGTAGTGTAATCAACAAACAGACTTTTTGGCGTTTTGCTTCAGAAAAGACAAAAATGTTATCAGTGTTATGAGGAGTTCATTTGTATGGCACAATCAGAAAGCAGCCGCCCGATAGTCCTAGAAGACAAATCGGTACGTGCCAAAAAGACATCGCCAACCGTCGATGCCATTCGCCAGTTTCGGCGCAATAAGGCTTCGGTTGTGGCGTTCATAGTCATTATGTTTTTTATTTTTATAGCTTTAACTGCCAGTATTTGGACGAGCGTTGGTGTGCTTGACCATCCACGCGGCTTTAGGTCTACACACAACGTTTTGCCAGCAGGCTGGGACAACACCGCAGTTGACAACTTTCCTGACCCCGGCCACTGTGCCCGCGACAACCTAGAACAACCAGAACAATGGTGTTCGTTGTTATCAACAGAAGATCAAGCACGCTTTCCTGACAAGTGCTTGCGCTACCCTGCCATGACCCCCGAACGGCTAGAACAACGCCAGTGGTGCTACTTGTTGGGGGGCGATAACCAAGGCAAAGACTGGCTGACCCAAACCGTGTATGGGGCCCAAGTGTCATTGGCAGTGGCGCTCATTGGGTCGTCGGTTAGCTTTTTGTTTGGCATTATCTATGGCGTAGTCGCTGGCTATTATGGCGGTCGGCTTGATAATGTAATGATGCGGTTTATTGACTTCTTATATGGCATCCCCGGCCTTGTGATTATCATTCTGATGCAAGTGTTCTTCCGCCAAGTGTCCAATCAATACAATAGGGAAGGTGGGCTGGTGGGCACAATTATCGAGATTGATAATGCGCTGGGTGGCTTGTTCTTCTTGTTTATTGCCATTGGCTTGCTCAGTTGGATCGGGATGGCCCGCTTGGCCCGCGGTCAAATTTTGTCCTACCGCGAAAAAGAATTTGTCGAGGCTGCACGTGCTGTTGGGGCCAGCGACCGACGCATCATTTTTGTGCATTTGTTACCCAATATCATTGGCCCCCTGATTGTTGCCGAAACACTGACCATTCCGGGCTATATCTTCGTCGAAGCATTTTTGAGTTTTATTGGCTTGGGTGTGCAACCCGGAACCCCCAGTTGGGGTGAAATGATCAGCCGTATTCGGACTCAAGGTGGCTTGAACTCTAATCGCCATATAGTGTTAGTGCCAGCCATTGCATTGGTGGCCTTAACACTGGCCTTTAACTTTTTTGGCGATGGCCTGCGCGACGCGTTAGACCCACGCCTACGCGGTCAATAAAGCGCTAGACGCAGTATGAAAATTGATACCCAAACACCCCGCCTTTCGTGATGGGGTGTTTGGTTGACAAGATATAAAAATAGGAGATTTCAGTATCCATGAAAAGAGTTTTGCTTGTTGCTGTCTTATTGGTTTTGGGGTCGGTTGCCTGTTACTCTGATAGCCCCCTTTGGGTTTTTGGCGTAACGGATACTCCTCCAACAGCAACCTTTTTACCGACACCCGATTATGACCAATATCCTTCCAAAGTTGGGCAAGACCAAGTGGCCTTAGCGCCAATTCCGGCTGGCGGGGCCGTCCAATCCTTCTTCTTTATCACCCGATTGCCTGAAGAATTGGTGACAGGCGTTCGGAATGCAAGTGGTTCTTGCGAATATGGTGCTGAATTAGAAGTGCTTTATATTGGCCACAAATGGCAAAGATTTAATGACAGCCTATTTGTGGACGATGTTATACTTTCTGGGCCAGAAAGCACCCAAAACCTGTTTGACTTTGAAACTGAAACCAATTGGGAAGTGGAAGAAAGTGGCATTGGCCCGAGCCTAGCGTCTGTTTCGGTTGCTAATAATGTCAATTTTAACGATTTGCGCCCCGACGACAGCACTGTTGATGTCTCAAACACCACCGGTGTGCTAGAATTAAAGACAAACTTTAATGCCGAAGTATGGGTAGCCAACTTTGCTACTCAGTTTGAATCTGCACAAGACTGGTCGGCGTTTGATACACTTACACTTACCGTCTTTGCGCCAGCCAATGCCCAAAACTTCTTCGCGGCAATATTTGTACGTACTAGCGCCTCCGAGTCACAAATTATTTCATCCAAAACACCACTTAATGCTGGGGTGTGGACAACCGTTACATTTGACCTTAGCACCATTAACGACCGTAGTGCTATCCAAGCACTTGGGTTAACCGTTGGCCCCAACCCAAATGATACATATTATTTGGTGGCTTGTTCCGGTACAGTGGGCTGGGTTAATGAAAGACGCATTGCGGGCCCGGTGCTGTTTTTAGTTGGACAAAGCGCACAAACCCAAGCCATTAACGAGCGAGGTGCGCCCATTGCCGCCGGCCAACCCTTTATGATTCATGGTGGGGCCGAGCCACCCATTGGGCCACTGCCAGCCTCTAACCAGTGTGCGGTGGGCGAAGTAGTAAATGTGATAGGCATTGCAACGTCTAATCAGCAAATTTGGTATCAAATTAGCTGTAGTGCAACCGATGGGTGGGTCACTGAAGATCGTTTGTTTGGCCCGCTGAATCTACCGGACATTGACGGTATCGGCGTTGTCATCAGTGATGGAGAACTCTCCGCGATCACTTTAACAACTGGTGTAGGCGAAGTATCGGCCGACAACCCCGCGGTTGGTGAATGTGCTGTCAATTCGTCAATTATTACGCGCGGTTTTCAGACTATCGAAACTGAAGTAGGCGAACGCTTACCCTATTATCTTATTGAATGCGGCGATGTGGTCGGGTGGATCAATCAAGACCCCTTGATCGAAGTACCCTATCCTTTATCAACCTACGCAATTGTAGTAGGTAGCGAACGTCCGAGAGTTAGTGAAGTGGACGCGAGCGAGGCAGAGGA
>CAZLPC010000253.1:0-5032 GCA_964561305.1 uncultured Anaerolineae bacterium | reverse complement strand
ACTGGGAGCAACGATGTTGATGCGGCTGGTTTCTACACGCCAAAAAGCCATAAACGACAATAGTAAAAACGGAATGAGGTTAAGCACAACCCGCACACCATAATAAAGACGGCTTGGCTCATTTTTGACGCGCCGCAGGGCTATAATTGCCATGATAATCAGCGAAAATGCCATGCCCAACTGAATACTAACATCATTAATCAGTGATTGATTGCTAAGGTTGAATACTTGATTGAGGCGTATCAGTTGAAAGTCACTATAGACAGGGCCGGCGCTACCAAACAAATTTATGCCAAATCCAAAGTCAAAGATAAACCCTAAAATAGACTGCTCTGTGCCGCGCTCATGTTTAACAGTTGCCCAAAACAACAAGAATAGGATGACGGGCGAGAGCAAAATGAGCCAATGAAAAACGGTGGGCAGAGTTTTATGGAAAAAAGGGCTTTGCGTGTTTTCTTGTAGCCGCTTACGAAGTGGCTGCCAACTAACGCGATAGAGAACTTGTTGAATGCCACCGCCAAGACCACTGGCTGTTGTTAATAAAATAGCTAAACCATAAAAGCCACCTAGCGCAACCACGCCAGCATTAAAAATAGCGCGGTCGCTATCCAAGCTAATCGTAAATGGATCGGTACGATTATAGGCATTGGCCGCCTGTGCGCCTGTTAGCGGATCGTTGGGAGCATTTGGGCCCAGTTCATCAAGGGGGATACCCGATAATATGTGCATGGGATAGGTGTTCATGTTGGTGAAATATAGCCCTGTTACATCAATGCCTTGGGCGTGCCAACGGTTGATAAGGCCCAAAAATAGTAGTAAGACGACTGCACCAACTAGCCCCGCAGCTATCGCATTACGAATAGCAGCAATGGCAGAGGCACGGTCGAAGCGTTGGGCCACAATCCAACCAATTACACCAGCGATAAATAAGTAAATCGGGACAGCAGTAGCGGCCAATTGGGTGCTGTCATCTGAAGGCAGGCCGATTAAGGTGAGGAAGATCAGGCCAAAACCCAGCAAAATGCCAGTATTGATGCCGTTTTGGACGGAGCGAATAGTTGAAAGAATGGTCGCAATCATCAGCCCTTACACCTTCTTTACATCGCTGCCAGCGCCAAACAGGCCTGACGGGCGGAAAATAAGCACCAGCACCAAAATGCCAAATGCAATTGCATTGCGCCATTTATCGTCAAAACCCAGCATGGCGGGCCCAATAGATTCAACAATCCCTAAAAAGAAACCGCCAAACATTGCGCCGGGAATGCTGCCAATGCCGCCTAATACTGCGGCAGTGAACGCTTTAAGGCCGGGAGTGAAACCAAACTTAAAGTCAATTTTATCGCCCCGAAAGCCCAGCAGCACTCCTGCCGCGCCCGCCAAGGCTGCCCCTAACACAAAGGTAAATACAATGACACGGTCAACGTCAATACCCATAAGGGCGGATGTATTTTTGTCTTGGGCCACGGCCCGCATGGCGCGTCCGATCTTGGTGCGCTGGACAATAACATAGAGCAAAAACATCAATAATACTGAGACAATAACAATAACCAAACCCACCTTTGAAACTACCAATATCCCTAAGTCGCCGCCAAGGTCTATACGGAAGGGGGATTGTAGTAAGCGAGGGTTGCCATAGGACTTGCGTTGTGGGCCAAAAATACGTAAAGCCACTTGTTGCAGAAAAATAGAAGCACCAATGGCGCTGATAAGAGGTACAAGACGCGGTGCAAAGCGTAACGGACGATAGGCGACGCGCTCTAGCACAACCGAGAGCAACATAGATACAAACATGCCGCACACCATCGCAAAAAGCACCCCCGACACCGTAATGGCCACCAAATAAAAATGGGGGGCATAGCCACCCAACCCTACGAGGGCCCCATAACCAATGACAAAGCCCAGTGTGAAGCGTACAGGCACTGAAAACAGGGTAAACAACCAATCAGGTGTTTGGAAGTTGATGGTGCTGCGCTGGGTATAGCCTGTAATTAATCGTTCTAGGGGCAAAAACAACAACCCCACGATAATCGGAATTAAGATTAGTGCAACCAGCACCGAGCCATCTTCAAAACTGCGCCCGCCGCTAATCAGATATTGCATGGCAAAATAGCCAGCATAAGCCCCAAACATCATCACTTCGCCGTGGGCAAAGTTGATCATAAATAAGATGCCATAAACCAGCGTATAACCAAGTGCAATAAGGGCATATACTCCGCCGCTACTGAGCCCCACAATCAGCAAATTAGCCCATGTCGAGAAGCCGAGTGGTGATGTTTCTAGTACACTGTTTACTCGCAAAGCCAAGACCAATGTGAGGAGTATGCCCGTATAATTGAGGATAAGCGGGCTAATGGGGGCGTTTTGTCGCTCGACCATACGAATAATAGCTTCAAATACAAAGATCAGGCCGAGAAATATACGAACCCCTAATACTATCAAAAGCACACTGCTGATAGTGCTGACCCATGTTTCTGGTGGATTGCCAAACAGCCGAGAGGTTTCACCGATGCGCCATAAAATGAAAAAAAGGCTTAAAAGAATACTATCAAATAAGAAGCGTCCGCTAAATGCAACAAAATCAACTTGCCGTTGACTTAGTCGAACAGCCCAATTAACTGCTTGTGCCATATATTTAGGTCTCCTAAATAGAAGATAAAAAAGCAGGCAGCTCGGCTGCCTGCTTTAGCTGATTTAGCTAGAATCTATTCCGCTTCTTCTGTTGCTTCCATATCGTCCATATCGTCCATATCGTCCATGGGCATGCCAACTTGCAATTCTTCGGGTACTTCTAGCTCAACCCATTCGCCATCTTCGACAACGAAGACTGAAATGAGGGCCGAACCGCAGTCGCCAACTTCATCGCAAGTGATGAGGCCACTAAGTCCTTCAAGGTCGCTGGTGGCACGCACGGTTTCGATAAAGGCTTCACGGTCAATGACCAAGTTGCCATCGGCATCTAGTTCGGCTACTTCAAGCAATGCCGTCAACAATACAACAGCAGCATCAAAGGATTGAGCATGGAAGGGGCCCAACTCGTCGGGGGCAACACCAAAGGCCTCTGCATAAAGGGCATCGAACTCTTCGTTGGCTTCTTCATCGCCCAATTGTTGACCAAAGGTGACAAAAGACCCTTCGGCGGCATCGCCAGCGAGTTCAATGAAGGTGGCTGTGTATACACCATCATCAGAGAAAAATACCGATTCGAGACCGACTTCAATAATTTGCTCGGCCAAGAGGGCTGCCTGTGACTCATAGCCACCAAAGTAGACCACATCGGGTTGGGTTTCTACCAACACAGTTAACAAAGAGCGATAGTCTTGTTGAGTGGGGTCAATGGCTTGGAAAGTTATGACCTCGCCGCCTAGTTCAGCAAACGTATCAGCAACGGTCGAGGCTAAGCCTTCACCATAGCTGCTGTTGTCGTGCAACACAGCAATGCTTTCGGCTTCTAGTTCACTGAAGATATAACCAGCAGCGACCACACCTTGGAAGTTGTCATTGAAGGCCACACGATTGGTAACATCCAGACCACGGGCGGTGAAAGCACCGGCGGTAGAACTGGGCGACACCATCGGAATGCGGGCGGCTTCATAAATTTCTGAAGCAGGAATCGAAGCGCCAGAGCAGACATGGCCCACAACACCCACAATATTGGGGTCAGAGGCGAACAAGTTGGCAACGGCGGTGGCATCTTCACCTGTGCAGCGGTCGTCTTCTACCACTAGCTCAACTTCAAAACCTTCAAGGAGATTTTCTTCATTAAAAAGAATAACGGCTAGTTCAGCAGCTTGGGCGATGTCAAGGCCGGGGCCGGGGATCAAATTGCTGAGGTCGGTAGCCAAGCCCAAGCGCACAGTGTCGCCGGGGGCAATAACGACTACATTATCGCTTTGGGCGACAACAGGGGCAGTAGTGGCGCTAAAGAGTGGCGCAACCGCAAGCAACACTGCCAAGATCACCGCGAGGATTGCATATTTCTTTGTTTGCATAAAATGTCTCCATTAAGTTATTTCTAAACGGATGTTAAGCGTCCATAAATTTACCATCTTCTAAATTGGTTTGCAATGTATTAGGCCAAGAATGAATGTATAATAAGGGCAAGAGACCCGATATGGACGACGAGAAACGTTTAAGCTAAGGTGAAATAACATTGATAGCCCAACATACCTCGTCACCGCGTTGGTATCAGATGGATCTCCATATACACACCCCCGGTTCTTCTGATTATCAGCAAAGTGGCGTTACTTACCTCGATATTCTCCAATATGCAGAATCGAAAGGACTTGACATTATCGCCTTTACCGATCACAACACTGTGCGCGGCTATGCGGCGATGACCGACGAAATTGCACAACTGGCCTATTTAGACCGACTGGGCCGGGCCCTGCCTGCCGAGCGCGACCGCCTGCACGAGTATCAGCGCCTATTGAGCAAGATGCTGGTGTTGCCCGGCTTTGAGTTTACTGCCACGCTTGGTTTTCATATTTTGTGCTTGTTTCCGCCCGAAACCCCTGTGCGCCAACTTGAACATATTTTGATGCAATTGAATGTTCCCCGCGATGCAATTGATCAGGGTTTACCATTAGTGGGCGCGTCTTCCGATGTATTGACTTGTTATGCAGTGACAAAACGGGCGGGTGGGATGGCCATTGCCGCCCATGTTAACTCGACCAATGGCATCGCCAACCGCATGATCACGTTTGATGAGCAAACGCGGATTCGCTATAGCCAAGATGAAAATTTGTTTGCGCTAGAAGTGACCGATTGGGAGAAGCCGGGCCGCACCACTGCCCATCTTTTTGATGGCACGGTGAAGGGCTATCCGCGCCGAATGCATGTTATTCAAGGCTCAGATGCCCATCGTATGACTGCCGCCGACCCCAAGAGCAAGCTATTAGGAGTAGGGGATCGTAGCTCTGAGATTTTGTTAGATACAATGACGTTTGGGGCCATTAAGGCAGTATTTGAAAGCGATGATTTTAATCGTACACGACCCTACCGCCTTTCTAGCCGCAACGTAGACACCATTAAG
>CAZLPC010000252.1:1371-5051 GCA_964561305.1 uncultured Anaerolineae bacterium | reverse complement strand
ATCATTGACGACGCCGGGAACCCGAAGGGGACGCGCATTTTTGGCCCGGTCGCCCAAGAATTGCGGGGCAGGGGCTATATGAAAATCGTGTCGTTAGCACCAGAAACCTTGTAGGAGGCGTGCAGTTATGCAACGCATTAGAAAAGGCGACACCGTAGAGGTCATTACCGGCAAAGATCGAGGCGAGCGCGGCACAGTGTTGCGCGTATTACCCAAAGACGACCGCTTGGTAATCGAAGGTGTCAACATCTTAAAGAAGCACCAGCGTGCTCAACAAGCTGGTACAACCGTCCGCCAAGCTGGTATTATTCAGTTTGAGGGCCCCATCCATCTCTCGAATGTGATGCTGGTGTGTACGCAGTGTAATGCGCGTACCCGTGTCGGCTTTCGCATTACCGACGAGGATCGTAAGGTTCGGGTCTGCCACAAATGTGGCCAAGACATTGATTAAGGTAAAGGTGTCATAAATATGCCACTACCCATGCACGAAAAGTACACCCAAGAAGTGGTACCGGCGTTGGTCGAAGAATTCAAATTCGGTAGCGTGATGATGGTTCCACGTATCCAAAAAGTTGTCATTAACGTTGGTGTTGGCGAAGCGCTAGACAATAGCAAAGCCCTAGATGCCACCGTGCAAGACATTACTACCATTACGGGGCAAAAGCCCGTCGTTACCCGCGCCCGCAAAAGTATTGCTGGCTTTAAGCTGCGCGAAGGCCGCTCCATCGGTGTGATGGTAACGCTGCGTGGCGATAAAATGTGGGCATTGATGGATCGCTTGGTAAACGTTGCCTTGCCCCGCACCCGCGACTTTCGTGGCATTAACCCCGATGGGTTTGATGGCCGCGGCAACTATACACTCGGTCTGCGCGAACAACTGTTGTTCCCAGAAATTGAGTTCGACAAAATTGATAAACTCCGTGGCATGGAAATAACAATCGTGACCACTGCGACGAATGATGAAGAAGGCCGGCGCTTGCTGCGTTTGCTGGGCTTCCCATTCAAGGAAAACTAAGGGTCAAGAAAGAGGTTTAAATGGCTCGTAAGTCTAATACCGCCCGCGAACAAAAGCGCAAATATAAAGTGCGTGTTCGTAACCGTTGTCAGTTTGTAGACCCCAGCTCCGGCAAAATTTGTGGGCGCTCGCGGGGATACATCCGTCGCTTTGGGTTGTGCCGCATTCACTTCCGTGAATTGGCACTGCAAGGCAAGATTCCCGGCGTGGTGAAGTCAAGCTGGTAGGAGAGATCTATGTACAGCGATCCAATTGCTGATATGCTCACGCGCGTTCGTAACGCGCTAATGGTGCAGCACAAAACAGTACACATTCCCCACTCGAAGCTAAAAGAAGACCTAGCACGAGTGCTGAAGGATGAGGGTTATATTGTTGACTTTGCTATTGCAGCAGATGCCAACAAGCCCTACATCAAAACCATTGAAATTACGTTGAAGTATTTTGGCGAACGCCGCGAGCGCCGTCCTGTTATTACAGGATTGCAACGGGTAAGCAAACCCGGTCGCCGTATTTATGTTGGCAAGTCCGAAATTCCGTGGGTACTAAGTGGCATGGGTGTTGCTATCTTGACCACTAACCGCGGTGTAATGACTGGTCAGCAAGCGCGTCGTCAAGGCGTAGGCGGGGAGGTGCTCTGCTACGTTTGGTAGGCAACGGGTTGCTGTACAACTAGGGGCAAACCACAAGGGTTGGGCTTTCGTTTCAAGGGATTGTGTACCTTTAAGCTAAACACGACTCTTGATCCGAAAGCCGAACCCGCCCCAAACGGTACGTAAGTAACTACGGCCCGCCCAACCGAGCAGTGCACGCCCCCTACTATCGCAAGAGCGAAAAGGAGCGAACATGTCTCGTATCGGCAAAATGCCAATAGTTATTCCCAATAAAGTGTCGGTCACCATCAATCGTAACGAAGTGACCGTAAAGGGGCCCAAAGGTGAGCTTCAGCGATCCATTAACCCCGACATGACCATCCGTGAAGAAGATGGGCAACTCTTAGTAGAGCGCCCGTCCGATCTCAAGCATCACCGTGCTTTGCATGGCCTAACCCGCGCCTTGGTTAATAACATGGTGGTTGGGGTTTCTGAGGGCTTCCAAAAAGTTCTCGAAATAGAAGGTGTGGGCTATCGTGCTGAGTTGCAAGGCAAAAACCTGTTGTTGCATGTGGGCTATTCACATCCGGTTTTGATAGAACCTACCGAAACCCTAGAGTTTGAAGTGCCTGACAAGCGCGGTACGGTCATTATTATCAAAGGCATTAAGAAAGACGAAGTTGGCCAATTTGCTGCTGTCATTCGTGGGAAACGCCCCCCAGAGCCATACTTGGGCAAGGGCATCCGTTATCGTGGCGAAATTATTCGGCGTAAAGCCGGTAAAAGCGGCAAGAAGTAGGAATAGCAGAGGCAGAAATCTATGGGTAAAAAATCGCGTAACGAGCAGCGTAAACGTCGCCATACCCGTATCCGTCGCAGTTTGCAGGGTACGGCCGAGCGTCCGCGTTTAAATATTTATCGCAGCCTCGAAAACATTTACGCGCAAGTGATCAATGATGAAGCCGGCGTAACTATTGTCTCGGCCTCGACCATTGATCGTGAACTTGCGCCGCAAATGGCCGACAAAGACGGCGTTGAGGCTGCAAAAATGGTCGGTTTGGCCGTCGCCCAACGCGCCAAAGAAGCTGGGATTAACAAAGTGGTGTTTGATCGCGGTGGCTTCCGTTATCATGGTCGTGTGCAAGCACTGGCCGATGGAGCCCGCGAAGGTGGCCTAGAGTTTTAGGAGCGTAAAAAATGGGCAGACGAGACAGTCGTCGTGAAGAACACGATGAATTTGATGAGCGCGTAATTGATATTGCGCGTGTTGCTAAGGTAGTAAAGGGCGGTCGCATTTTCTCCTTCCGCACAGTTGTAGTGGTTGGTGATAAAAAAGGCCGCGTCGGGATTGGTATCGGTAAATCACGTAGCGTGCCCGATGCCATCCGCAAAGGCAGTGACCGCGCCCGCCGTAACATGCGCTATGTGGCGTTGTCCAAATCAACCATCCCACACATGGTTACTGGTAGCTATGGTGGGGCCAAAGTCATGTTGCGTCCGGCTTCGCCGGGTACAGGTGTTATTGCAGGTGGTGGCGTGCGTGCCGTGCTAGAAGCGGCTGGGGTACACGACATTCTTAGCAAGAGCATGGGCAGCAACAACATCCTAAATGTGGCCCATGCTACCCTAGAGGCCTTAAAACAACTGCAAAATGTAGAGATGTTGGCGGCGATGCGTGGCAAAGACCCGAACGATGTTCGCCCCTTCTGGGAACGGAGACAAAACGATGAGCCAGAAACGGTTACGGATTAAGCTCGTCCGCAGTGCGATTGGTACCAAAGAAAACCAACGCGCCACCCTTAAGTCTTTGGGGTTGCGGAAGATTAACCACGAGGTCGAGCAGGACGATACCCCGTCCATCCGTGGGATGATTGATACCGTTAGTCATCTCGTTAGTGTAGAAGAGGTAGAGGCAAAACAATGAAATTACACGATCTAAAGCCAGATAAAGGCTCTACGCATCGTAAGAAGCGTGTGGGCTTGGGTCATGGTGCTGGTCAAGGTAAAACGGCTGGGCGTGGCACAAAAGGTCAGGGTGCACGGCGTGGCGGTGGCAAAGGCCCCTATTTTGAAGG
>CAZLPC010000252.1:0-1361 GCA_964561305.1 uncultured Anaerolineae bacterium | reverse complement strand
AGGTGGCCAATTGCCGCTTGTGCGTCGGTTGCCGTTTAAGCGCGGTTTTACTAACATTTTCCGCATCGAGTATCAAGCCGTGAATGTAGATTCATTGCAAGAACGCTTTCAAAATGGTGAAACCGTTACCCCAGCATTGCTGGTAGAGCGCGGCTTGCTGCGCGATGTAAACGATCCGATTGCGGTATTGGGGCGTGGCGAACTAAGCCACAAACTAACCGTACAAGCCCACCGTATTTCTAAAAGCGCCCAAGAAAAAGTTGAGGGTGCCGGTGGCACAGTCGAAAAACTAGAATTGTTGGTGACAGGTGCACGCGCTACCGTCAAGAAACTTCGTAAAGAAGAGCTTGAGGTGCTAAGAGCGCGGGGCGATGGCGGAAACAACTAGCCCATTCGGGATAGCATGAAAGCACAAGCTGGCAAGACGGGCTTATACCCAAACTTGCCAGCTTCTCGTAAATTTCAGCTTGTAAGAAGGACTTTCTGTAATGCTTGCTGCGATTCAAAATGCGTTTCGGTTGCCCGATATTCGTCGCCGAATCCTATATACCATCTTTATCTTGGTGGTCTACCAGTTGGCCGCGCACGTTTCCGTGCCCGGTGTAGACCGCGATGCCCTAACTGCCTTGTTCGACAGCGATGCGGGCGGCTTTTTGGGCGTGCTAGACTTGCTTTCGGGCGGGGCGGTTTCTAACTTTAGTGTTATCGCCAATGGGGTTTATCCCTACATTACCGCCTCGATTATCTTGCAACTGTTGGTTCCTATTGTTCCTGCGCTAGAACGTATCGCACGGGAGCCCGGCGGCCAGCAGAAAATCAACCAATATACCTATTATCTCTCGATTCCAATGGCCATTTTGCAATCAATCGGCCAAATCAACATCTTTAACGCCTCGATCACAGGGGGAGGCTTTGATGGCCTGATCCCCGGCTTCGGCAACGACTTCTGGCTAACGGTCTCAGTCGTAACCACTATGACCGCTGGCACGATGTTTGCGATTTGGATGGGCGAATTGATCTCGGAGCAAGGCATTGGTAACGGTATTTCGATTATCATTTTTGCGGGGATTGTGGCCCAAGCGCCTAGTAATTTGTTCCGTTTGTTGCAAAACTTCTTCTTCTATAACCTCACCATGTTTGTGGCGATCACTATCGTAACGGTATTGGTGATTGTATTGATTCAAGAAGGTACGCGGCGAATCCCGGTACAATATGGTAAACGGGTGCGTGGGCGCAAGGTGTATGGCGGCGGCCAAACCTACATTCCTTTGCGCGTTAATACGGCAGGTATGATTCCGCTTATCTTTGCGCAATCCATCATCACCTTTCCTGCCATTATCGCGGGTTTGTTCCCGTCGGGC
>CAZLPC010000251.1:4515-5054 GCA_964561305.1 uncultured Anaerolineae bacterium | reverse complement strand
CCAGCGACAACATGTTGTCAAAGTGAAACCATAATCCACCTGCCACCCGCCACTAATCAACCAGTTAACCCATAAGATTTTAGGTCTAAAATGGCGGGTTTGGCTATTGAACAATAGCCGCGTAAGCGCTATATTCTATAGTATCATCAATTTTGTAAATATCGCTCTTTGGGGCAATGGAGCCACCATGACCATTACGCACAACACCTACTATCGGCAAGTAGAAGGCAAGCAACGCCGCGCCTACTTCTCTTTCCGCGAGCAATACCCGCCCCAACACGCCACCATCAGCGGGATTGATTGGGAATATTTAGATGTAGGGACCCAAAGCCAAACCCACGAGCTACCGTTACTAATTTTGGTTGGCGGGCTGCGCGTAGCAGATGCTAGCTTTCAGACTACCGCCCCCCTCGCCGAGCAGCGCCGCGTCATCGTCCCCACCTATCCCGAACTAGACACCATGGATGCCTTGTGCGATGGCATGATGGGCCTCTTAGATGCACTTCATATCGAGCAAGTGGCGGTCTTGGCGGGATCAT
>CAZLPC010000251.1:0-4505 GCA_964561305.1 uncultured Anaerolineae bacterium | reverse complement strand
GTGGCCCAAATATTGGTGCGCCGTCACCCCCACCGCATCGCCAAGCTGGTGCTGTCTTCAACCGGAATGCCCGACCCCAACGCCTATCACCAACAGATGAAGCTGCTAGAAATGACCCCCAGTGTCTTGGCCAAGCGTATGTTGCCGGCCCGCATGTTGGCCATGATGGATGTGGACGACAAACAACGCGATTTTTGGATGGCCTATTTGACTGAGCTATTTAACGAGCGCCTTAGCAAAGAAGCCGTTTTAAGCACCTATCGCTGTATCCTCGACTTCGTAAGCTATCACCTTAGCCCCAACGACCTTGCCGGATGGGCCGGCGATATGCTGATCATCGAATCGTCCGACGATGAGACCTTTGATGCAGCCGAACGCGACACCATCACAGCGCTGTATCCTAGAGCGCGGCTGCACACCTTCAAAAACGGCGGCCACTCGCCCTCAATGACCCAACGCAATGCTTATTTGGCACTGGTTAACGACTTTTTAGCCGAGTCGCTGTCGGCTGGTTAAAGGGCCAGACCCGCCCCTTCACGCCACAACCTGCCCATTTCCATTCTATAACGACGCTTGGAGCTGTGGGCAGGCATCACAGATTTGGCTATTCTTGATGCACCTTCCGTTCTATTGCCTATTCACTACTCCCTCTTTTGCGCTACTATAAGCGCACAATTGATAAACACATCGGAGTAAGCAATGCCCAACAATACCATCATCCTCATTGGCCCCATGTCGGCAGGCAAAAGCACCATTGCCAAGCTGTTGGCCGCCGAACTAGAGTGTGATCACATTTCAATGGACGATTTCCGGTGGGAATATTACGACGAAATTGGCTATGACACCGACGAGGGATCGTTCATTTATAAAACACAAGGCTTGTGGGGCCTCTATCGGCACTGGAAAGCCTACGAAACCCACGCCGTAGAGCGAATTTTGGAAGATTTTGAAGACGTGGTGATAGACTTTGGCGCGGGTCACGCTGTGCATGACGACAAGCTGATGATGAAGCGCGTCGAAAAAGCACTTGCGCCGTATCCCAACGTGATTTTGTTGTTGCCCAATGCCGACCTTGAGTCATCGGTGGCCACCCTTAATGAGCGGGTGAAAAAAGCCGACACCACTGGCTACCTTGATCCCACGCTATTAGAACTCAATACCTATTTAACTAAACACCCCGCTAGCCATAAATTGGCAAAAATAGTCGTCTATACCGACAACCAAACCCCTGAAGAAACCCTAGAGGACATTTTAGATCAATTGGTGTTTGAAGACGACGAATAAAGGACTTGCTGGTTTTAAGCAAAGTCATGCGGTTTGCGGTATAAGGCTGATCCGACAAGGCCCAAAGTAGTTTATTGCTGCTGCGACAGCTTTTGGATGGCGACGCGGGCCGCTTGTTGAAGGCGTTCGTCAGGGTGATGAGTGAGCGGATAGAGGTGGTTGAGGGCGCGGCCCATGCCCAAGTCGCCAAGGGTAAGGGCGGCGTAAATTTGGATGGGCAGGCGCGGATCATTAAGGGCAGTAACAAGCGGGGCATAAGCTGCCTCGCCAATTTGTATCAATGTCAGGGCGGCCGATACGCGCAAGCGGGGGTCAGGGGTGTTAAAGGTTTCGATAAGTGGCCCCACCGCCACCGCGCCCATGCGCCCCAACGTCACCAGCGCATAGCGCCGCCGCCAATTATTGCTATCTATCAATGCACTTATCAGATCTGGCACTGCTGGCAAGCCCACCACACTCAGCGCAATTGAGGCATCTATGCGGGCGGCTTCGTCATCGGCCCCTAGCTTTTCGAGCAACGGGGCAACAGCCGCCGCGCCCATCAGCCCCAGAGCCGTCGTCACTGTCACCCGCTCAATATCGTTTAAGCGTCCCAAAGCCCCCACCAACGGCGCTAGGGCCAGTTCTGCCATCCGACTAAGCGCTACCGCTAAGCCGCGCTGCATGGTGGGGCGTGCCGAAGAAACAGCCAGCAACATTGCATCGAGGGCCGGCGGGCCCAACTCGCTTAATACTATCACCACCCCCGATTGGATGGCGGGATAGTCATCGTTTAGGCTATCAATCAGGTCAGGAATGGCGGTGGGGCCGTGTTGCAATAGGTTTTCAATAGTTTCGCGCCGCACATTGGGATCGGGGCTGTGAAGGCTTTGGATCAGCTGGCGAATGGCAGAATTGGACATGAGGGTTAATTTATGCCAGCCTATATCAGGCGGGCAAGGTGTTTAAGTGCTTCAAGGCGTTGGCGGGCATCGGCAACGTCACCATGATAATTACTAATCGCACCCATTCCACGTAACTTATCCATGATTTCATCAAGCGCATCGTCTAAATCGGCGGTGGTTTGTTCACGAATAAACGTCAACAGCTCAGATTTTTGAGTGGGACTTAGCGCAGCAACCACACGGATGATTTCGTTGATGTTCATAGATTCTCTACAATCAAATTCATTTTATCTTAAAAGTATAGCCCAATTATTGCTCAATAGCTACAGAAGAGTATAAATTTTTCCTGAAGATTTGCGTATCTACTGAAGCTGTGATTGGTAAATTTGCCACATATAGTTAACGAATTTTGGCGCAAAAAGTTTCAATTTTCACAAATTACTCATCGTTTGCTGTGTTTTTGCAATATGATTGCCTTTTCGAGCATCGCGGCACGTTTGGCATGGACAATAAGGAGTGATAATAATGCACATAGATGTGGCGCGAAGTGGGTTAGCGCAGCTGACCATTGATCAACCCGACCAAGTGACGGCAATTTATGCCGAGCAGAATGCGATTGCAACGCTGGCCGCCGATGAGGTCAAGCGCTGGGTTCATCTGCGCGAGTTGCAGCTGGGGTTTAACCAACTTACTATGTTGCCCGCCGAAATTGGGGCATGGCGCAACATTCACACACTGGGGGTGGCCTACAACCGGCTAACCAATTTGCCGCAGACATTGTGGGGCTTGTCTACGCTGCGGGTGTTGTCCATCGGCGGCAATCCTATCGGTACATTGCCCGAAAATGTAGCAGCCCTAATCCACCTAGAGACGTTGATTGTGGCCGAAATGGGCCTAACAGCCTTGCCCAGCACCATCGGCCAGCTATCGCGCCTACATACCCTAGACGCAGGACACAACGCCCTTGTGGCTGTGCCGCCAGCGTTAGGACACCTGCCAAATCTGACGCAGTTTTTATATCTGCACAACAACCAGCTAACCGATTTGCCCGCCAGCATGGCCCACCTGACGCGCTTGCAATACCTCAATATCAGCCGCAATCGGTTTAAGACGCTGCCGCCAGTTGTCCTGAAGATGGTCGGCCTACGCGAGTTAAGACTAGAAGACCTGCCCCTTCAACACTTGTCCGATGACATCAGCACATGCCAACAACTACACACCCTTAGTCTGCGAAACACAGCCCTAGCAACCTTGCCCGACAGTATCGGCAGCTTGGGGCGGCTGGCCCACCTCGATCTGCGTGGCACAAAGCTGCGGAGGCTGCCCGACAGCATAGCGGGGCTGCCCGCATTGCAAAAACTCGATTTGCGGTGGGTCAATTTGCACCAACGCCCAGCATGGATTGATGACTTGTTAGAACGGGGCGTGATCGTGTATCTTTAAGCGACTTTTTTGCACATAGGGAGCGCACCGAACCGCCATGACCAAACCCTCACTTTTCGACCGCGATTTGTCGCCAGCCAGCAGCACCATAGACCAAGCAGGCCTCGATGTCTCGCGCATCATCAACATGTTATTTCAACACCTCGATACCCAAGTGACCATTGCCGACAACAAAGCCAATATTGTTGTGGCCATTAATGCAGTGCTGCTGACCGCGCTGGGCCTAAGCCAACCTACCATTCAGCGCCTGCTCGACCAAGACCCTCTTAGCCTTAGTGCGGGCACAGCGTTGGTGGTGTTGCTGATGATGCTGTTTAGCAGCCTTGCCTCAATCTTATATGCCATTGATGCGGCCCGTCCCAAGCTCATTCGGCCCCGCGAAGCCGCCAATTTGTTCTTTTTTGGGGATGTGGCCGCGCTTGACCCCCACGAGTATGAGCAGGCTTTTTTGCGCCAAGATGTAAACGCCATTAAAGGCTTTGTGTTTCAACAAATTCATGCACGGTCTAGGGTGGTGGCGGCCAAGTTTGTAAAAGTACGCCGCAGCATGAATTTATTGTTTGTGGCAGCAATGTTGTGGTCGTTGGCACAGGTGTTGTTGGTCATTTAATGGAGCAAATTAAGCGCCGCATTAATCTTTCTTAATAGCCCGTGTGGGCTATAGGTTTTGTGTATGTTTTCGGTTAATCTTTAATGCAAGTGTAGACAATTAAAGGTGCCCAAAAAACATGCGTAAACTGAGATTTGCTCTGACCAATGCTCTAGAAGTTCCTGATCCTAAAAAACGGGCCACAATGTTGGCCGCCGCCGCCCTAGAAGAAATAGAAACGCTGTTGCTAATTGGCCGTGCCCTGCACGAAGCCGAACAAGCGGCGCTCTTGGTTGAGGACGAAG
>CAZLPC010000250.1:0-5061 GCA_964561305.1 uncultured Anaerolineae bacterium | reverse complement strand
CCAACTAGAGAGTTGTTCTATAACCGCTTGGCCGCGCAATTTTTCGGGCTGAAATATGGGCAAGCCATGCGCTAGGGCCAATTGTTTGACAGGGCTGGGGCGCAGCTGGTGGCCGCGTCCTGCGGGTCGGTCGGGTTGCGTAATTACGCCAATAACATCAATATCTGGAGCAGTAATCAGGGCTTGCAGTGTAGGCACGGCAAAGTCAGGTGTTCCCATAAATACTACACGCATAAGACACTCCTTTTTTCAATGAGTTTTATTTGGCTCATTGCCAAGTTCGACGCTCTATTGTACTCTAATAAGAAATATAGATTATCAACGGAGCACCACAATCATGAGTGATCCTCTACGTAAAATAAGTCAAGCCGAACGTCAACTTAATAATGCGGTTCGTGCGCCACAACGCAACATGCGAAGCGCCGACCGCCAAGCCCGTAACATCGCCCGTATGCCCGCCCGCAATGTGCGGTTGGTGCAGAACCAAGCCCGCCAACTTCGCAATTTGCCCGGCCAGCAAGCTCGCCAAATGCGGAATGCCGTTGGCCGCCCTATGCGAGGTATGAAGAACAGCCTTGACTATGTGGCAGGTGGTGTTCCGAAGTATAAACGCAAAGCCGACCGCATGTCGGGTACAGATTTAAGTATCAGCGCCATGATGTATCCGATGGCGTGGGCCATGACCCCTATGGCGAGCTTTATTGCCGACTGGGATACTGCATTTATTAAGTATCATGTGGCTCATGCGCGGTGGGTCGGTATTTTTGCCTTCTTATTTTTGCCGCTCATTGTTGTGGCAATGCTGATTAATCCTGTGATAGCGATTGCGCCCATTGTGATTTTGATGTTGATTTGGTTCTATACATGGTATTTGGGCTTTAAGGCCTATGGTGGCCAGTTGGTGATTATTCCTTTATTGACCAACCACCTGATCAAGCGCAACAAAGTAGACATCATCACCATTCAGGCAATGATGGGGGGGGCAAAGCCCGATGAAGTACGGGTTCACTATAACCCCAACAATGTCCGCCGCTAATTGGCACGACAGAACGGTGCAGCAATAATCAGATAGCGGCAGTTCGTGAGTTCTCACAAGCCGCTATTTTTGTGTATTACTGATAGAGAAGGAAACTGGTCATGAATTCTGCGGCTGTTTTGTATGATGTGAATGCTCTGCGTCAAACCGAATTTCCCTTTGCCCAACACGTAACCTACCTGAACCATGCCAGCATTTCGCCCATGCCGCAACGTTCTGCCCAAGCAGCCCAACAAGCGGTAGAAGCAATGGCGGGCAATGCCACAGCGTTTTTTGGACAACACATTATTCCATTGTTTACGGGCTTTTTAGAAGATGCTAAAAATTATCTTCATGCTGCCGATGCACATGAGATTTGCCCAATCACCAGTACATCTATGGGACTGAATGCAGTGGCCAACGCGCTGCAATGGCAGGCAGGCGATGAGATTATCTTTTGTGATGTCGAGTTTCCGTCTAATGTGTATCCATGGATGGCCCAAGAACGGCAAGGGGTACGTAGTGTAATTGTGCCGTCCCAGCACGGTACATTAACCATAGAGGCTCTAGAACGCGCCGTGAACCAGCGTACCCGTTTGGTGGCAGTAAGCGCCATTCAATTTTTTACGGGGGCCCGTGCCGACTTGCAAGCAATTGGCGACTTTTGTCATCAAAAAGGTATTTTGTTTGCGGTGGATGCAATTCAAGCTATTGGACACATTCCGATTGATGTAGAAGCCATGCACATTGATATTTTGTCGGCGGGTGGTCAAAAATCTATGATGGCCATGACGGGCAGCGGGGTGTTATATGTGCGCCAAGCCGTTGCCGAAGCAATGATCCCCACTAGCATTGGCCCCAACGCTACTGAAGACTGGGAATTTTGGCTGCACTATAACACCAAGCCACTGGCTGGCGCACACCGTTTTATGGCGGGTACATTTAATGCGCCGGGCCTTTTTACGGCAGCCGAGAGCATGAAGTTGTTTGAAGAACTAGGCCGCACCCAAATAGATACTTATACCACTGCGCTGGCAACCGATGCCATAGAGAAGCTCAGTGAAAAAGGCTATGCTGTTTTGACCCCCCACGACCCCGCTTCTCATGGCCCAATTGTCACTTTTCAATATGCTGATTCTGTAGAAGCAACCGATGCTCTCATCCAAAAACTGGGCCAAGAGCAAATCGTTGTCACGCGCCATCTCAATGCAAAAGGTGAACCTTTTATACGTTTATCAATTCACTGCTATAATCATGAAGATGATATAGATACATTTCTTCATTCATTCTAAATTTTATAGCGTGGAGTCATCAACACCATGACCAGTCCTATCCAAGCCGCCCGCAAACAGTGGGCCCCACCAGCAATGCGGAGTGTGGAAGACACTGGGCTTAACTTTGGGTTACTCAGTGATCTTGCCATTAAGATTATTTACTTTTCGGGCTATTTAAACGGGCAACAAATTGCCGACCGCATGTCTTTGCCCTATACCAATGTTGTCGAAAAAGTAATTGACTTTATGAAACGCGAGAAATGGATTGAAGTACGCGGATCGGCGGGCATCAGCCAAGCCTCGTATGAATACATCATCTCGCAAAAAGGTTCTCTAAAAGCGCAAGAAGCCATGCAGCGTAGCATGTATGCAGGCCCTTGCCCCGTAACATTGCCCCAATATGTCTATGCTATGAAGTCGCAATATCGTCGCCCTGCTGTTCAACGCGACGATCTGTTGGCGGCCTTTGAGGGCTTGGTGGTAGACGAAGATATATTGAATAAAATGGGCCCCGCCATGAATTCTGGCAAGGCCATCTTTATGCACGGCCCGCCCGGCAATGGCAAAACCACTTTTGCCACCCGCGCTGCCCGTCGTATCTTGGGCGAACATCTATGGATTCCTCATGCAGTGGATATTGACGGGCAAGTGATCCGTATTTTTGACAATGTAAACCACGAAGTGGTTGAAGTGCCAGAAGACACCGAAAAAGCCAGCACAGGTGTGCGCCGCGATCCACGTTGGATCAAAATTAAACGCCCGGTGATTATGGTCGGTGGCGAGCTAACCATGGCCGGATTAGACTTGGTATTTGATCCCACCAATAAATATTATGAAGCACCTTATCAAATGAAAGCCAATGGCGGCATGTTCTTTATTGACGACTTTGGCCGCCAAATGATGCGTCCTCAAGACTTGCTGAATCGGTGGATTGTGCCGCTTGAAAGTCGCATTGACTTTTTGACATTGAGTACGGGCCGTAAAATCGAAATTCCTTTCAATGTGCTAATCATCTTTAGTACCAATCTGCCACCCAAAGACTTGGTAGATGAGGCATTCTTGCGCCGTATTCCGTACAAAATTGAAGTGGGCGACCCTACTTTTGAACAGTTCCGCGATATTTTCAAAATTATGTGTCAGGTTAAGCGTATTCCGTACGACGAAAAAGGCTTGGCCTATCTGATCCAAGAACACTATTTGAAGAAAAATCGTCCGTTGCGCGCGGTACATCCGCGTGATGTGCTTGATCAATTGCTGGACATTGCCCGCTATCTCAATCAGCCCCCACAACTGACCAAAGAGTTGATTGATCGCGCTGCCGATGCTTATTTTGTGGATTTGTCGGGTGAGTATCGCGCTGTGACCACAGGCGGTGGCAACTAGCTATGCTTCAGCGAAGCCGTGCTGTACCCCGCAGCACCATTTTTACCCTAGAGGATGGCTCTTGGGTGGTGCAACGGGGTGTGGATCAAGTTCAAGATATGCTTAGTGGAAAGATGCGCCGTTTTAGCAGTATGGATAGCAGCTATGAGATTACCGATCTTGAGC
This sequence comes from uncultured Anaerolineae bacterium, assembly GCA_964561305.1. Classification (GTDB taxonomy): domain Bacteria; phylum Chloroflexota; class Anaerolineae; order Aggregatilineales; family J027; genus J027. The sequence goes on along the minus strand of CAZLPC010000250.1, from coordinate 1,224 downwards.
TAGAAATGATGGAAGTCCAAGGCCTCATTAGCCAATATGATAATTTTTTTGTATGGCTAACCGGGGCTTTGGCCGATTTCCGTCTGAATGAAGCCAAGCTTGGCACAGTCGTCTACTATTGTGTGACGGTTGATCTGCTGTTAGCGGAACTTGAGGCGCTCGAAGATTATTTAGAAAATGCCGGCCTCTCAGATCGTTATACGGTGGGTGAGCGTCTTGGCCTTGTTACCATTTTAGGCCCACACGAAGAACCTTTTTTGCGTCTTAGCACTGCCGAAAACGCACAAACCTTGCTATCACCTTTTTTGCAGACTCTTAACGCCAACATGACGGTTGAAGTAGTGACGTTTGATGCGTCTTATTTTGCAGTTGCGCCCCATGTGGGCGAGCATCATGCCCAGCGTGGGCTGGTGCGACGACGGCCCCCACATGTAGATGTTCATACACTCTTGTGCATAGACAGCGATCCTCATACCCATACCATCTTTAGCCAAGTGTGCGAAGAATTGGGCATTGAGTTTGTGGCCATCTCGACGGGCAAGCACGGCATTACGGCCATTCAAGACGTTGATCCTGATTTGGTGGTGATGGATTTAACCCTACCCGATTTACATGGTTATGAAGTAGTAGCGGCTGTCCGCAATGATCCCGACCTAACGCATACCCCCATCATTATCACGACAGCCCTTGATAGCGAGACCGACCGTGCGCTTGCCTATACGGTTGCAGGTGTTATAGATTATGTCGTTAAGCCATTGGATGTTAACGACATTCGGCGGCGCGTATGGCGTGAACTGCATCAGAAAAGCTAGGCCCAAGATGACAACCGTTTTTATTACTGGTGGAACTGGCTTTTTGGGCCATACCTTGTTGCCCTATTTGCATCAACACACCGACTGGCACTTGCGCGTTTTAACGCGCCGTTCCCACGACTATCCATGGCTAAATGACCTTGAACGGGTAGAAGTAGTGGAGGGCGATATTACGGATGCTGAGAAGATGCTTCAAGCCGTACAGGGCTGTCGCTATGTGATTCATGCGGCAGCGCGGTTTCGCTTTTGGGGCAAGCCCGAAGCCTTTAACCAAGCCAATGTGATCGGCACAAAAAATGTCTTAGCGGCTGCGGTTATGGCGGGGGTCGAAAAATTTGTGCATGTTTCGACAGTGGTCGTGGTAGGCAATCCCATAGATGATCATGAAATTGATGAAACACACCCGACCAAT
>CAZLPC010000249.1:0-5078 GCA_964561305.1 uncultured Anaerolineae bacterium | reverse complement strand
CTTTAAGTGATGTATCTGATATAGCTATTGTACCGAACCTTCCCTAAAAACAGATCATATTTAACAGATAAATATTTCACTACTGATGCTTATCAATCGTCTAGACAAATTCTTGTTTTGATGCAGTGATCAAAATGGGGGAAATTTGACCGCGCACATCCGTTAGGGCTTTTTCATATAATCCGATCAAATCGGCATCGCTGCCTTTATAGCGTCGAATGGTTTGGGCCGAGCAAGCCTCGCAGCCACGCATAGCGCGATAACTATCGGTTTCACATTCTAGGCAATTATTGAGGCGAACCATCAGTAGCATAAAAGCAAGCGGGGCTTCGTTGGTTTCTGGCTGTGCCAAAATGTGATCAACAAAGTTGCGCCATTCAGCGCCACGGGCATCGCGCAAGGATTCGATAGCATAGTGCGGAAACAAAATCTCGTTTTGTGTATACATGGCTAAACCAAACCCTTTTTAAGGAATCTCTTAGAATAATCTGTTTATAGCATAAACGTTCGTCTGGGTGTGGCGAACTATACCACAGTACCAAAAGCTGTTATAGTTATGTTTGTTTGCTGATTGGGCCATCTGTGCGAAAAAATTTTGGGGCAAAGGCAAGGCTGATGAAAGCCATTATAACTGGTGCAAACGGAACCGTTGGACAACGTTTAAAACAGCATCTTAAAAACATTGGCTGGCAAGTAGTGGCATGGAATCGGCAAGATGTCCCTATTGATGACTATGCCAGCATGGAAACCTTTGTTCGGGACGAAGCGCCGGATGTGGTGTTTCATCTGGCCACGGCCTCTCAGCCCACCGGACGGCCCAACGAGTCATGGTTGGTTAATTATGAGTGGACGAGTGAACTGGCATGGATTTGCCAAGTTTTGAATGTGCGGTTTGTGTTCACCAGTTCTGTGCTGGTTTTTACCGACGAGGCTAGTGGCCCTTTTACGCCAGAATCATTGCCTAATGCGACCACAGGCTATGGCTATGAAAAACGCGCCGCCGAAGAACGAGTGTTTTATCAAAACCCCCAAGCAGTTGTGGCACGCATTGGCTGGCAAATTGGTGAAGCAGCTGGTTCTAATAACATGCTAGATTTTTTCGAGCGCCAATTAAACGAACATGGGCAGATTAACGCCAGTACGCGCTGGTATCCGGCTTGTTCATTTATCGCTGATACGGTTGTGACCTTAATCCATTTGTCTCAAATGACACCCGGCCTCTATTTGGTAGATGCCAACTTGCATTGGACATTCTATGAAATTGCACTGGCTATCAAGGCCCAGCACAACTATTCATGGATAATTAGCCCAAATGAGTCCTTTGTTTATGATCAACGTATGCGTGATCCGCGTGTGCCCATTGCGCCGCTTCATAAACGGCTTGCCACATTATCTGCAAAGCCCTAATTCCACTAAAAAGCCCGCAATGTATCTAGCAATTGCTCAATATCAGGCCGATATTGATCGTGGCGAGTATCTATAACAGTGAGATGCCACTCGGCTAGTGCAGTTAAACCTACTGGAACATAAATCACATAGATATGCTCGGTTTGTCCCGACAGGGCACTGGTTCCGACGTAGTGGATCAAATAAACACAGGTTCCACTCGATTGTTGTACAACCTGATTTTCAATAATTTCTGCCGTAATTTGTGTGCTAGATAAGGCATTTTGTTGCTCGGCGGCTAGTTGTTGTAGTCCTTGGCAACTGGCATCGTCCATGCTGGCATAAATGGCCCCATAGCGAATCAGTTGCAAGCGTAATGGGTAGCCGTCGCTCTCAAGGATGGCTGCTTCGTTCGTTTCAACGATGCTTACGGGTGTCCCTAATGAGTCATCGGCAGGATTGATGGTAACAGCTGTCACATCAGACGCAAATCGGGCCCAGTTGGCTTGAATAGCGGGGTTATTGGCCAATGCTGTGCTGCGGTTTATCCAGCGTGTATCGTCAAGAGTGGCTAATAACCAGCTAGGCGGTGTGGCCATCCTAAAGCGAAGCGGTGTTTCTTGGTTGCTCAGTTGCAGGGTAACCATAAGCTCTGGCGCACTACCGATATTATCATTGGAGTCATTTAGCAAATCATCACCGATGATTAACACTACAGCTCCCACCAGCCCTACCAAGAGTACAAAGGCAATCAGCCCCATCAAGCGCTGCCGACGGGATCGTTTGCGGCGCTGGCGCTGCATCCGATTAATCAAATTGGCATCTACCGCAACTGGCTGTGAAACAACTTGGCTGCTTATGGGCCCGGTTCCGGGCGGCAAAGTGGGAGGCGCTGGAGCGGCTGGCGATATTGCAGGAACTGTCCGCAGCGCCGAATCCATTTGGCGGGCCACAATATGGTTGGGTGCAACCCTAAGCGCTTGTTGTATACAAAAGCGATATTCTTCCAGAGACGGCGTAACATGTGCCAACCACAGCCAGACCTCGGGGTGCGGCGGTTCTTGCTGGCTAGCCAGCCGCAAATAGCGCAGGGCTTCAGCGCGTCGGCCTTGTTGTGCCAATTGAATGCCAGTGCGTGCTTGAGAAAAGCTGTCCATCTGGTTGTGCCTCAGCTTAATTGAATAAATCTATAGAATATTATAGCAATGATGATAAGTGGCAAGAATCGTGCATTTGCGCCACAATCAAATTCGCTAAAATTAAGTGAATAGGCAATGATGAGGAATAGCACAGACGATGGCAGATAATCGCAATACACAAGAAATTGTGACCGATTTTTTTGGCGGGCTTACCAGCCTTGGTGCGCGTGGCGTAGACGCTTTGATCATCGCCCGCGCTGCGGCGCGTCTTTTAATTCAAAAAGGCCTCATATCAGAAGACGAGATGATCGCCATGATGCGCGAGGTAGCTACCCAAGAGCTGGAAAAAGCTGATACGATTTTTTTATTAGAAGCATTTCGTGAGATTTTGTCGCGTTTATCAGATGATAAAAACGAAGAGTAAGCAACAGCACCATGGCCACCTAGACTAAGGCGGCCATGGTTTGCCCTAGTCTAGGCGGATGGTTGTTTTTACTACACCTGCGCGATCATGGTGGGCAGTAATGGTTGCCTCGCCACCATTTGGCGCATAGACCACCCATTCAAACTTGGCCCGATCTTCAGTAAAGCCACTGCCACCCCATGGCGATAGTGCCGAACTGATATAGGCCCGTCCTTCTAACTCGCCAATAATCTCGCGGTGCTGGCCAGACTTAAGCACGCCACCCTCCGGTAGCGCAATCTCGCATACTACGCCGCGTGTCAGTTTCTTTTCGAGGGCGCGTTTAGTAACATACGTTGGCAGCCAGCCTTCATTTTGCACCACAAGGCGTACCTGAAAGTGATGATTGCCCAAGCGATAGAGTGATACATCTAGCATGGCCAATTGCGGCGCAATCTGCACATGCCAGATTGCCCAATCGGCCAAAGGCGCGATTTCTTTTTCTAAAAGTTGCGGGGGCGGGTTGCGCCACGCATATTGCATATTCCATCCCCCCAATTCAACAGGCCCCAGTTGAGGATGGTCGAAAGCATACCACTCGATATAGCCTGCGCCTTCTAATACCTCGTCGTTCCACTTCATCATTTTCAGGTCATCTTCAACTGGATGTTCGCGATACCAATCAATATATTTGTAGCTTTCAATGCCGGCTTGTCGTTGTGGGCTCCAAATTTCGACTGTCCATGCAAAAACGCCAACATGGTCATACATCCAATCATCAAATGCGCCAGAAATGTATTGGCCGGGATGATATAGAAAGTCATGAAACACCGACACATTAGGATACCCCGTGATGTCAGTTCCTTTTTGCCCGATTTTCTGATATGTCCACAAATCTTCAGCAGGAAATTTGTCGTCGGGTTGGTTGCTGAAGGGGCGCAGCAAAACCCCGCTAAAGGTATGTAGCGTGATTGCGCCCGTAATATTGCGATGGGCCGCAATAAAACGCATAATGGCATTTGTTTCTGGCTCTGATGCGGGATAAGGGCCAGCGCCACGTTGTTCGTGATCTTGTTTCCAATTAGCCGGGAAGTTACGGTTCAGATCAAGACCTTCTTTTGGCGAGCGATATTTGATGATATAGCCATCAAAATTTTCTATGTGGCCCTCTGGCAACACCCGATAAAAATCGCCTTCAAAATCCGTAGGTTCGCGGCGCACCATCAAGCGCGGATCGTTTGGGTATGGCTTCCATTGGCCGTTAGGATCGGGAATTCGCATCATCAATATGCGTCCGTCGCCATCCATATCTTCTTCGATAAGCCCGCCAAGGGATTCTTCATCATAGGGATAGGGGCGTGTGCTAGAACGGATGATGCGCGGCTTATCGGCCAACGCCAACTCGGCCCCATCAGGATTAACACGCGGACAAATATAGAAGGTGCGCCGCGCTAGGGTACTCATTATATGCGGATCGCTGTCATAGCCTGTAACCAGCTTGTTAATGAGATAAAGCGCCGCGCTGGATGGCGACACTTCAGAGGCATGAATGTTTGCATCCACCCACAAGGCTGGCTTTTGGTCGCTGTTGTTATTGGTAAAGTCAGTGACCGTTACCAGCCAAATATCGCGGCCTTCGTGGCTTTGACCAATACTTTCTAGCTTAACCAACTGTGGATATTCATCAGCAAAGCCTTTTAAGATGGTGGTCAGGTCATCATAGCGATAGTAACGGTCAAAGTGTACTTTTGGCATAGAAGGTTTCCTTATTAAAAAGCCAAGATGTCTTTGATTTGGTGGCGAATTTTCTCAACTGTTGGCACAACGCCATCCATCAACCCAGTATTAAAGGGTACAGGCACAGCAGGCGATCCAATACGAACCACCGGCGCATCTAAATCTAAAAACGCTTCAGCAACGATTGTAGCAGCGATTTCGGCCCCAAAACCACCCAACAAAATATCCTCATGAACAATCAGGCAACGGCTGGTTTTGCGAACAGAATCAAGGACAGTAGTTTTGTCCCATGGCACAATAGTTCGCAGATCGATCAATTCAATACTAGCATCAATCGCTTCTATCGCCACCAGACAACGCTCGACCATTGCCCCCCATGTAACAACAGTGAGATCATTGCCGTTAGTGATGAT
>CAZLPC010000248.1:684-5085 GCA_964561305.1 uncultured Anaerolineae bacterium | reverse complement strand
GTTGGGCCCGCCAATCGCCGTTGGCAGCAATGTACACGGTTATTATTGGGGCCGCGCTGGTTGGTGGATTAGGAACACTTAGCCACCAAAACTTTATGACCATTTTGCTGTTTTTGAGCCTGATCACCAGCCCAATCACAGTTGGGATATTCATCCGGCAAAAGCTACCCACAATGAATATCCCATTCTTACAATCTCAGTCCCCTAAGGGTATTACCAAAAAGCCAAGTTAGGCATTTTTGCCCCATTGGATGGCGACGGCACTCCATGTGTAGCCTGTGCCTGCACCCGACAGCACCACCAAGTCGCCATCCTTTAATTGATTTTGCTGCTGGGCCAATTCTAGAGCTACAATTTGATCCACCGATTGCATGTGTCCATAGTGATCAAGATAAACGGACTGTGTTTGCTCTAAGCCCAAATCAGCTAAGATTGCATCATACGCCGACCGTTTCATGTGAACTAAGCCCAAGAAGTCAATATCATCGGTGATAAAGCCGCTTTTCTCGACTGCCCCAGAAATCACTTTCAAAAAATTAGGATGCGACACCGCGCCCAAGCGTTCACCCATAAACTGCAAATTGGGCACATCCAGTTGATGCAAGTCGTTTGCAACTGTTTCTTGAGATGCAGGTTGGGCGCTTCCCCCAGCAGCCATCACTACCGAGTGACTTAATGCGCCATCACTGATGATAGATGTTCCCATCACTATGTTTTCGGCATGATCACGCTTTAATAAGATGGCTCCAGCCCCAGCCCCAAAATTAAACATAAATCTAGCGCGTTCATTATCGTAATGTACCAAGTCATTTTCACGCGAGGCTGCCACTAGCAATACATATTGCAATGTATCATCTTCTAGCATCATGCCACGGGCGGTTTTGAACGCGATAGGCGCGCTGGCACACAACGCATAAATTTCAAATGCGCCTGCGTTTTCAGCACCAATTAATTCTTGAATACGAGTGGCGGCTGACCACACAAAATGCTCTTTATATTCGCTGCCATGATAAATAATGAGATTCACTTGATCTGGCGAAACCCCTGCACGCGCTAGGGCTTGTGTGGCTGCTTTGGCTCCCATGCTGGCACAATGATCTTCTGGGCCAGCGATGTGCTTTTGCACCAGACCCATTTTTTTAGTGACGACTTCTTCAGGAATACCCGTTGCGGCGGCTACGTCTGCGGCGGTTTCAATTTGGGACGGGAAATATGTCCCCCAAGAGACAATGCCAATGGTTGTCATAGTGCTAAAACCTTCCTTAACATCCTGTAATGCCAACATTGTATGCAAAAAATGCCAGTTGCTACAGTGACAACTGGCATAGAAATCTTATAATGACGTGCCATTTGAATCTATTTTAGGCTAGGATATGCCTGCAAGATTTGCAAAATCCGCGCCTTCAGGTCGGCTACTTCTTTCATGGCTTCTAGCATCCCGCCCTTTACTCGCTTCGACTTGATGTCGGAAAGACGTTGTTGGGCGGCACGTTCGGCCTCGCGCAACCGATTCAGCTCTTCGCGCACTTCGGCAGGCGCAGGGGTATTGGCCCCACCCGGCGATGCCGGAATAGTGACTTTGGGCTTGGTAACGGTACGCTTGGGTGCAAGTGGCGCAGGGGCTTGTAGGCCGGCGGTTGGTCTAGAGCCAGTAGCACGTTTCTCGGCTTCGGCAGCGGCCTTTTCTTTGGCTTTGCGTTCTTCGGCACGCCGTTTTAGCTCGCGCCAATTGGGGAAGATTTCTTGACGGGTGGCTTCGTCCAGTCGGTCTTTGGCCAGCTTAAAGAAGATGCCGCCCAATGTCCGACGGCGTTCCCCATCAAGGGTCAGCATCCCGCCAGCATTCTCAAGACTATGGGTATCTTGTAACAAAGCATCGGCATATTCTGGGGCTTTTAGCTCGATAATGCGTGCAATTTGGGCGCGAGGGCGTTTCTCGGTCTCGCCTAAAATTTCAGCAATTTCAAGCGCCCGTTTCCAAATTGCATCACGCACAGGATCGGGCTTTTTCGGGGCTTTTTTGGGACCGCCCGGTCCGGGTGGTCTTTTGCCGCCTGCACCGGGTTTAAAGGGTTTTTGGGCACGCGGAGGACGATCCCCACGCTCAGGGCGTTCGGCACGCGGCGGGCGGTCCCCGTCTGGCTTACGCTCAGCAGGGGCCTCGGCTTTACGAACGTCAAGCTCCATGCCCCCAATGGGGTGTCCGGTCAGCCCAACAATAGCTGCTGCGGCTTCTTCATCGCTGCTCATCTTAACAAATGCATATAGTTGGGGTTGTTGCTTCTTTTGGTCAAAAGGACGTTTCACATCAATAACACGCCCATAAGCACTAAATAGTTCCGCCAAATCCTGTGCGGTTACGACAGGGGCGACATTCCTGACAAATATCTGGTAAGACATTTGATGGATCTCCTTGTGGTACTTGGTGTAGGGTGGATATTCGTTAGCTAGATGGATTATTCAACTATTTGAAAATGAGGTCAACCCTAATCTCTGGATTAAGAATTTGCATCGCGTTTTGCCCATGCATCAGCATAAAGCGCACGCACAGTCTCGACTGAGCGATGACCCAACACGTCGCGCACCTCATACGGGTTTGCACCGTCGGATATTAGTTGCAGGGCCCGCCAATGGCGGAATACCTGCGGCGAAATCTCGCCAATGTCAAGGGCAAGTGCCGCCCGCCGCACAATGCGCCAAGCAACAATACGACTCATGCGCGAGCCTGCATAGTGGGGGTCGTGACTAATAAATAAAGGATCGTGGGCCTGAAAATGTTTGCGTTCCAAGATATAGGCCCGCAAAATGGGCAGAGCTTTTTGCATATAGATCGTATAGGGATGATTGCTTTTGCCTACAACGCTGATCGCCACCGTTTTCCGCAACATGGGCCCTGTGGGAACATGGCTAATATTCAAACTTAGTAACTCGCTGACACGCCCACCAGTATCGGCTAGACAATGCAAAAATGCCCGATTCCGTAACCGCACCAGTTCCCAATGTGATAAGCGGTCGCTATCGTCTAACAAATAACGGGGTGGGCTAAGGTGATCATAATAAGCCACCAATTGTTCTAGGCTATCAAGCGGTTTAACAACTGACTTATCTTCAAGAGATGTGGTGGTAGATTGCTCTCGAAACTGTTGATATGCCATTGCTAGATCAAAGTCTTGTGGCAACCAGTTTAATTTTTGCATAAATCCTAACCAATGGTACACACCTGCCACTCGCAATTCTACAGTGGCGGGTGCATAAGGGCGTTTATCACTGCGATTAGGATAAAGTGGCGTTTCAGTGAGCCACTTAGCAAAGTGCAGCAAGGCACTTGTGTCGGCTTTAGAGAAATCTTGGGGTGCAAGGTGGCGGGCTGTTGTATAGTGCTTTTGTTGGATGGGCAACTGTTTTTGGCTACGATCATCCAAAAACTGAAAAAAAAGCTCAACAGCCCGTTTATAGGCCGAGCGTGTATGCTCAGATCGAAAATCTGCCTGTTGCTGATAGATTTGGAAACAGTCTTCTAAATAAACAGGCAAATTATTTGGCATCTCATCACACGTTTAACCTATGATCCATTGGCACTATCTTCTGTAGTGGGGGCAGCCACCGCAGCATTATTTGGTAATTGTACCCAATAAATCTCTGCACCATATTGTGAATGTATAAAAAGACGCATATCAGGCGTAACATTGAGGCCAACTAATGGAGCTTGTAGCTCTGTCCAAACTACAGGTTCCACATCAAAATTGGTGCAGCCGCCTTTTTCGCGACATTCTTGAGGATCAACACGCCCGACAATACCACGTTGGCCCAAAGCATAGGCAAAATAAAGGTAGCCATCGGGACCAAAAACAAGGTTGGTCGTTGATTGAAGGCCTTGCACCAGTTGCTGCATGTTTGCATCAGTCAGCGGCCCATCTTCCATGTCGTCTACATGATACCATTCTATCGAACGTCGCGTGCTGACATGGTTGGCCACATAAACATAGCCATCTTCATCAATGGCAATGCCCGTTGGCGACCGAAATCCTGTGGCTACGGATTGTATATCACCATCACGGGCAATGCGTATGATCTCGCCGGGCCGAAACAAAGAGACCAAAAACGAGCCATCCTCTAGCATAGCAATGCCCCATGGCGCGTCTATCCCTTGTGCAACATCCACACGCTGATTAGCCAGTGATTGCGTGCGATCCACCGTGGTTAAGGTATCTCGGCTAAAATCAGGAATCCAAATCAGTGGCTCGGTTACATTGTCCTCTACGATAAAACTGCTGGAATTTTCAATACCTGATATATAAGTAATGGTTTGTCCGGTGGTGTCTTGCACCCGATAAATTGTAAAATCACCATTACAACTGACATACAGATAGCCGTCGTGCCACGTCATCCCGTTGGGACGCA
>CAZLPC010000248.1:0-674 GCA_964561305.1 uncultured Anaerolineae bacterium | reverse complement strand
CAAAACATTCCCTGACAATAAGCGCATGTCATTTTGTGTTAGTGGCGCGGGTGTTGCCGAAGGGTCTTCTTGTTGTCCTATATACATGGTGTTTTGCTGATCCATTGCATACACAACCGATCCGCTAATCATTACACTCAGCAACAATAGGCCCACTAAAACCAACCCGACTATATATTTTTTTGGATTCATTCCAACACTACTTTCAAACCATATAGATTGACACTACTAGACTATACCCGTTGTCATCCTACCATCATCACTATAAGTTAACCACTACTTCTACCTAACATACAAATTTTCTTGTACTGAATACTCAATTGATATTCACCCATGTTCCCGCCTTGCGTGCTAAAATGAAAACGTTTGTAAACATCACCCTAGCATCTTCAACTGTAGGAGAAACTAAATGCGGAATGCAATTGCCAGCATTACTCGCTTGGCTGTTCGTTTTCGTTGGATCACAATAGCGCTTACGTTCAGCATCATTGCAGCCGGTATCTACTCTTACACACAACTGAACCAAGAGTTACTGCCGGATATTGAATTTCCTCAAACATTTATCATCGCCCAAAACGGCGGTGCAACCAGCGAAAATATTTTGCACATGTATAGCGTTCCGTTAGAAGAACGCACTGCTGAGATCAATGGTGTTGCCAATGTTGAAGCCACCA
>CAZLPC010000247.1:0-5095 GCA_964561305.1 uncultured Anaerolineae bacterium | reverse complement strand
AATCTCCACGCCATTCTCGCTCGACGATAACGGGTCTTATCACTGGGTAATCGGCGGCAAGCTAAGGCTGCCGAAGATGCCGATGTACCTAGCCGAGTGAAGTCGGCAACCCGTAGCAGGTTAGAGATATTTTAGCGAGGGGAAGGACTTAAAAAATTATAATCAAAGCCAGCACTATTACTGCTCAGTTGTCCAATCCAACGGGCAAGTTCTTCAACTGTGCAAGGCTGATCATTTTCTAGCCACCATAAAATAGCGCCAATATCTGCATAAGCAATGTAGCTCAGTCGAAGTTCAAAGGGCGCGCCAGTTTGATCGGGCTTTTTGGGCGCTATAGACATCAGATAGCGGAAGCGCTTCTCAACATTTTTCCGAAAATCGGCCACAAACCCCGGATCACCTTCTGGCCCAAACATTATCCGATAAAAATCGGCGTTTTGCTGAATGTGTTTTAAGAGTAAGTAAAGGCCGGCGGGCAGTTCTTCAGCAACATCATCTCGTTTTTCGAACGCGATCATCTCATAGACCTCTTCCATATATCTACAGAGCAAATCGCATTTATCGAGGTAATGACGATAGAATGTCGAGCGATTGACCATTGCACGCTCAGTAATATCATTCACGGTAATGGCTTTAAAACCTTTTTCAACAGTTAGTTCAATGACCGCATTTTGTAGCATCATACGTGTTCGCTTGACACGCAAGTCTTCGTTTTTTTCTGATTTTTGCACCAATTTCTCCCCTTGTGTTGCATACGCCACACATCACATTTCTTTGATGATTGACGCTTATTTTATCCAACAGTATGCTGTTTATGCAACACATTGATTCATATCTTGACTAGCTTGAGGAGTATTTAATTATGGCAATTGCATTAGCACAGCAGCTACAAGCACAAGTGGCGGGCCAAGTCTTCGCGGCTGATGATCCAGCCTATGAAATAACACGGCGTGGCTGGAGTTTGGCAATCAATCATTATCCAACACTGATCTTGGTAGCCCAAAATGCCAATGATGTAGTGATTGGTGTGCAGTTTGCTAGTAAAGCAGGTTTAGGGGTGGCCGTACAAAACACAGGACACGGCATTCATATTCCTGCCGATAATAGCTTACTCATCATCACTTCGCAGATGAATCATGTCACCGTTGATCCAACCACAAACACTGCTATCGCCGAAGGAGGCGCTGTTTGGCAAAATGTCTTAGATCAATCTGTGCCACACGGCCTTGCACCATTGCTGGGGTCGTCGCCTCATGTGGGTGTGGTTGGCTATACGCTGGGCGGTGGCGTGGGCTGGCTGGCCCGAAAATATGGGTTTGCGGGTGATAGCGTGCGTTGGGTAGATGTTGTTACAGCTGATGGGGTTTTACGCCGCGCTAGTCCCACCGAAAACAGCGATCTCTTTTGGGGATTGCGCGGTGGTGGCGGCAGTTTTGGGGTTGTAACCGCCATAGAGTTTAGTCTGTATCCGGTTGCAACTGTATATGGCGGAAACCTGATTTATTCTGGTGAACTGGCTAAAGAAGCACTCTATGTCTTCCGCGATTGGACACAGCATCATCCTGATGAGCTTACCTCCTCGATTGCTGTTTTCAAATTTCCTGACTTCCTAGAAATACCAGAGACGCTGCGTGGCAAAATTCAAGTTGTTGTACGCGCAGTCTATGCGGGTGAACAACATGAGGGAGAAGCCTATATTCAACAGTGGTTAGACTGGCACCCCCCAACTGTCAACACATTTCGCACGATGTCGTTTGCTGAAATCGCCACCATCAGCAACGATCCCGTTGATCCGGCATTGGCGCATGGCTCTAGCGAGATGTTTGCTGAACTAAGCGATACAGTGCTCGATATGATCCACACTTATGCCACCGATAGCACCTCACCACTGGCTGTTAACGAAATTCGGCATCTTGGTGGTGCAATGATGCACCCAACACCAGACGGCAACGCTATTTCTAACCGAGAGGCACGCTACTATTTACAACTGGGCGGGCCAACCCCCACTCCTGAAATGTATATAGCCAGCAACGCCTATATTGAACAATATAAATCTGATTTGCAACCGTATCGTCAAGGGGGAGCATACATGAACTTTTTAACGGGTGGCGAAGCCAAACTGATGGTTAGACAGGCTTTTCCAGATGATGTTTATGAGCGGCTTGTTGCACTAAAGGCCAACTATGATCCGCAAAATATGTTCCGCTTTAGCTATCAACTAGCCCCAACCCCAAATTCCTAAACCCTCCAGCCTATCGCTAAACGTTACCTTGTTTTGTATTGCCACAAGCCATCTCATTGACAAATTTAGACCGCATGGTACAATTTTACCATTCGGTCTAAATTCGATGGATGAGTTTATGAGCTACGCCAAATCAGAAAAAACCAAAGAAAACCTTTTAAGAACAATGGCCAAACTGCTACGCACGCAGGGCTATCATGCCACTGGCCTCAGTCAAGTACTAGACGAAAGCGGCGTGCCCAAAGGCTCTTTATATCATCATTTTCCAAACGGCAAAATTGAGTTAGCGGCTAATGCTGTTTACCTGTCAGGAGATGCAATTATGAGCAGACTAAACAAAATCGCTGAGTCAGCGCCGCATCCTATTACAGCTATTCATTTCTTTTGCGATTATTACATTTATGAGATGGAAAATCACAACTTTGACCGTGGGTGCCCGCTGGCCACCGTGACATTAGAAGCCGCTGCCACTATTGATCCAATCCAGTTGGCGTGCAAGGCTAGCTTTGACAATATGCACAGCTTGTTTTCGGGCTTACTGATTGAGCAAGGCCTCGGCCAAGCGCTTGCCCATCAACTGGCCACGCTTACCATTGCAGCTATCGAAGGCGCATTGATATTATGCAAAGCCCAACGCAGCATCGAACCATTGATTATTATCCGCGATCATCTTACTGCACAAATTACCAGTGCCCTAAAACATATATAGAAGTCATAGAGGAGCCATCATGCACACCGAGAGTATTTCCATACCTACCACTGACGATTTTTTATTAGGAGCCACCCTTTATCACCCTAGCAGCGGCCCGACCAAAACACTGACCATCATTCATTCTGCAACCGCCGTTCCCCAAAAATACTATGCGCCTTTTGCTGGCTTTTTGGTCGAGCAGGGCTACACAGTCATCACCTATGATTATCGCGGGATCGGACACTCAAAACCCGCTTCTTTGCGCGGCTTCAAAGCAACCATAAGCGACTGGGCACTTTTAGATATGGCAAGTGTGCTTGACTGGGCCCACACCACCTATCAACCCCAACGTCTCTTTCATATTGGGCACAGTTTTGGCGGCCAAGTGGCGGGCCTGTTACCCAATAGCCATCTGATTGATGCAATGGCTACTTTTTCATCGCAAAGTGGCTATTGGCGCTTGCAAGGGGGCAATCAAAAACTGATGGTTGGTTTTCATGTCTTTTTTAGTTTGCCGATCTTATCGATCCTGTTTGGTTATATGCCATGGAGTCGCTTTAGTGCTGCCGAAGACTTGCCCAAAGGTGTCGCCCTAGAGTGGTCGAAGTGGTGTCGGCAACGCCATTATTTATTGAGCGATGCCACACTACCCCTCGACCGCTTTCAACAATTTAAGGCTCCGGTTTTGGCTTATAGTTTTGCCGATGATAAGTGGGGTACGCGGCAGGCAGTAGATGCCATGATGAGCGCGTATCCAAACCTAACGCGCCGCCATATTGAATTGGCCGACGCAAGTTTAACATCAATTGGGCATTTTGGGTTTTTTCGGCCCAAAACTAAAACCTTGTGGCCTGCTGTCATAGATTGGCTAGAAGAAAAAGTGCCTCAAGCACACCTAGCAATTGAACAAAACTGACATACTCCCATCTCTAATGGTTTTTCAAGAAATAACTGATTAATAATTGATGCGCTTAACCTTGCCCCCCAAATTCCTTCGTAAGATAAAGGTGGTTATGCTCAAGGGTGTAGCCACCCAGCACTAAGAATAGCTTTTACTTCTTCGAGAGAGGAGACACCATCATCACAACAGTACTGCTACTCTGATAAAGACGGCTATCTATTAGACCTTTTAGCCCTTCACTTTTGGTGGTAAGTTTAGACACAATAGGACAACAGCTATTTTGATGTTCACTGAACCATTGGAAAACGACTTGCAATGCCCACCGCCAACATTCTAACGACAATTTTTGTAGAATATCTGTTGCCAATTGGCTTCTTTTTTTTCGCGGCCTATTTGGTGCATCGTATATCAGAACCCATTGCCAAGCGCACCAAGCCCTTTGGACAGTCGCCCGCAAAACTAAATATGCGCCGCTATGTGCGCGAGCAAACCATCAAAGCGCTTATCTCTAGCGCAATTAGTGTGGTGGCGTTCTTGATTGCGATTGTAGCTAGTTTAAGCCTGTTTGTAGATATTGACACGCTTATTTGGGTGATTGGTTTGTTTAGTGCGGCGTTTGGCTTGGGCGCACGCCCCTTTATCAGCGACTATCTCACTGGCATAACGTTTATTTTTGAGGACACATTTGATGTGGGCGATAAAATCGAAATTCCGGTGTTTCCACAACGCATAGAAGGTGTAGTAGAGGATGTAACCCTGCGTGTGACACGGGTTCGGGGCATGGATGGTGAGTTATTTACCATGCCAAATGGCGACATCCGCTTGGTACGTAACTTTAGTCGGGGCAGTTTTTCGCAGACCAGCGTTACCCTCACTATTCCTAGCGAAAACATCCGTAAAACCCTAGAAACCCTAGAATCCATCAAGGACGAGGCCCTACAACGCTTGCCCAATATGATCGAGCCATGGCGTGTGATCAGTAAGTCGGGTGAGTTGGGTGAAAAAGCCGAGCTAACTGTTATTGCCAAAGCCAAGTTTGGTAAAGGGGCCGAGTTGCGGACCAATATGTTGGCTTTTTTACACCAACATCTGCATGGGGCCACTTTAGTAAATACTGAAGAATCTATAGAAGCAATGGGCGCGGCGACATTATTGGATAATAATGCAAGAGACTCTCTGTTATAAGAGAGCCTCTTGTTTTTTTGTGTAGCGGGGGCAGGATTCGAACCTGCGACCTCCGGGTTATGAGCCCGACGAGCTG
>CAZLPC010000246.1:1890-5122 GCA_964561305.1 uncultured Anaerolineae bacterium | reverse complement strand
TGCTCTAATAATGCCGAAATGCCCTCTTGCGTAGGAGGTAGACAAAGGTGACCCGACTGCATTAGCCGATGATTACCTGCCATGGCAAAATCGAAGGTATAGATTGGGCGTTGTTGATCGGTGGCAAAACGCGCTGTGTGCATGGCCCCACCGGGATCACCAGTCTCGACCACAACCACCGCCCTGCTGAAGCCTGAAATAAGACGATTGCGGGCTACTAGCGCAGGGGTTGAGGGTGGGCTGTGGGGGCTAACCTCAGCAAAAATAGCACCTTTGGCGAGAATTTTCTGGGCCAGCTTAAGATTGTCAGGCGGATAGAGGCGCAATAAGCCATTCCCCATGAATGCCACTGTTGGACAAGCTGCGCTGTTTGCATCAAGCGCACCGAAATGTGCAGCCCGATCCACACCCATCGCCAAACCACTGGCCACTGTCCAACCATCACTGGCTAACTGATGTGCTAAATCACGAGTGAGGCGTTCTGCATTCTCTGAGGGAGCGCGTGTTCCAACCAGTGCTACACTTTTGAGCGGCGGATTTTCCCAGTGGCCACGCACGAACAATACTGGTGGCGCATCGGACAAAGTTTGGAGGGCCGTAGGATAACGCTCATCGGGCCACAATAAAGCTGAAACGTCTGCTTTTTCCCACGTCGCCAGTTGTTTGCGCGTTTTGTCCACATCTTGATGAGCATGAATCAACATTTTGGCGATTTTGGGCCCTACACCCGCCACAGCCCGCAAATCGTCATAGCTGGCGGCCAACACCTGATGTGGTGTCTCAAAAACCTTCAGCAAATTACGAAAGAGCTTGCCCCCCACATGGGGCAACAAGCCTAGTGTCACCCATTCTGCGCGTGCTTGCTCGTCCATGTTGGCCAAAATAGCAGCTAATCATCAAACGATGGCGAGGCATACAAACGCTGTAGCGTGTTGATGTCGCGCTGGCTCAGGCGTGTAACAATGAAGTTGGTTTCTTCAAAATACATAATGTCGTTGGGGTTGGGGCTG
The DNA here is from genome assembly GCA_964561305.1 of uncultured Anaerolineae bacterium. Classification (GTDB taxonomy): domain Bacteria; phylum Chloroflexota; class Anaerolineae; order Aggregatilineales; family J027; genus J027. The sequence goes on along the minus strand of CAZLPC010000246.1, from coordinate 4,112 downwards.
TGGGCTGCCACACCAATCGCGTGCAACAGTTCGTGCAGAACCGTGCCAGTGGGATTATTGGTGCTGGTTGAGACATAGGCCTCGCCATAGATGGTGGCTTTTAAGATGCCGGGCTGATAATTGATTGATGCACAGCCCACCACACGGGTCAGGCTATAGTTTGAACAGGCAGTTTGCACTTGCGACTGGCTCGTAATTCGTAATGTAATGTCGGCTTCACCACGATTAGTGGTTTGTTGTATGGGTGCATACGGATCGATTTGGGCAATAGCCGAGTCAACAGCTCCCCGCCATTGGTCATTGTTAGCCCCCTCAACATATACATATATCGGAAATTCATAAAACCGCAAATAGCGCCCGTCTATGGATTGCGTATCCATCGTTATTCCATCGCCAATGCCTTGCCAATAGGTATCACCAAATTGCGACGGATCGGGTGTAGAGACAGGCGGCCCCAAAAAGGGAATGATGCCTTGATTACTAACCACTTGCGAGACCGTCTCAGAAACCGGATTGCCATCGCGCTGTAACAAAACCACCAGTCCCCAGCAAATAAACACAACTGCCATCATCATACCTACTGCTACAAAAGCCAGTGTCCAGCCTTGGTTAGTATGTTTTTTTACGGCGGGGGTGGGCTGTCCGGTGCGTAACGATGGCGGAATATAGTAGGGGTTAATTTCTGGGGCACGCGCAACAGCCGCCATTTGTGCTGCGATCTGCTGATTAACCTGCGCCAGCCGTTCGGCAGCCTGTGGATAAAAGGGGTCTATGGCCAGCACACGCCGCAGGGCTTTTTGCATTTGTGCGAGATCGTTAAGGGTGTGGGCCAAGAGCCACCAGCCGTCAGCGTTATAGGGATTTTGGCGACAAAATGACGCTAAGATAAGATAGGCTTCGGATTGTTGTCCATGTTGAATATATTGGTAAGCGTGATGCAGTTGTAGCTCAAAGTCGGTTGAGTTCATGCAGGTTTAACCCCATAAGCGGACACTAATGAGGGAGAATAACTCCCCCATCAGATTACGCATTATGCTAGCTTTATTGATTTAGCGAGAGTTCATAGTCACCAATAGTTACACCATAAAATACACCATAGCGCGTAGCTACGATAGTATATGTGCCGTCGGTGGGCAGCTTAAAGCCCAAAATGACAGCATCGCGTCCAACCGATTTAATGTCATCATCGTTAAAGGCAATTTCGACACCTTGTTCATCGAACAAGCTGATATAAGGATCGAGGCTGCCACTGGTTGCCGACATAATAATGGTGACAACTTGTCCCTCTATACCCGTGAAGACATAGCGATCTTCAAGATTATCGGCGTTAATTGTGCCACTGACGGTTTGGCCAAAGCCGATGATCTCGGCAGGAACGCCATTTTCCACCGTTGGCACAGTGCTGGGTGGTACAACTTCAATCACTGGCGCAGTGCGCGAGATGTTGACCGTTACCGTAAAGTCGCCAATGGTTAGACCACCTTCGCCCTGATAACGTGTGGCAACAATGGTGTAGGTGCCGCTTTGTGAGAGTGTTAGATCGGGCAAATTTGAATTGGTTGAGGTGAGGCTTTCGTCATCGTTGCGGGCCACCTCGTTACCATTGGGGCCTTGCAAAATCAAAAGTGGATCAAGCGTGCCACTATCTGCCACCATACCAATTGTGACCAGATCACCCGCTTGGGCCTCAAAAGTGAAGGTTTGAGCGAAATCGGTATTGCTGATTGAGCCGTTAAACACCAGTGCCCCTTCAGGAAGCGTGGCGGGTGGGCTATCGGGTTCATCTATAACCGTTTCACCAAACAGTGTCAGTGTAAGCTCATAGTCACCACTTGAAGAACCGTTGCTGCCCAAGTAGCGCCCAACAGTAATCGTGTAAAAGCCGTCGGCGGTTAAGACAACATCAATTAACGCCGAGTTCAGCCCTTCATAATCATCGTTAAAAGCAACAAAATTGCCATTTGCATCAGATAACAACAAGGTTGTATCTAAATCGCCGCTGGTGGCAAAAACACGCACACTCACCACATCGCCAGTTTGCCCAGCAAAACGATAAGTAGTTTGATAAATTTGATCGTCTACACGCCCTGTCACCTGTTGCCCATAGCTAATGGTGCTGGCGGCAAGGTCGGCTTCGGTATTACGCACTAACGACAGCGTATACCCACCTGTGCTTGAACCCTCATCCCCTAAATAGCGCCCAACAATAATGGTATATGTAC
>CAZLPC010000246.1:0-1880 GCA_964561305.1 uncultured Anaerolineae bacterium | reverse complement strand
ACCATCGGTGGACAATTCAAGATTAGCAATGAGGGGGTTAAGATTGCCGCCAAAGAGATCGCGGTCATCGTTTGCAAACAATATCTCGCCTGTGGGATCAAGCAGGGTCAAGTTGGCATCTAAATCTGACCCGCTGTCGGCTGTTACATCAATGGTAATAATGTCGCCTGCCAAGCCTTCAAAAATATATTCGCGCTCGAAAGCAGTGTTACTGATTGTGCCCGTTACCACTTCATCATAGGCAATGGCAGCGCTTTCGGTACTTGGCACATCAATGGCGGGGGAGGAACCGCCTGCTGTCAGTGTAAGTGTAAAATCACCCTCGCTACGGCCTGTTTCGCCATTAAAGCGCGACACTACAATGATATAGACACCACTGTCGGGCAATGTGAAGTCGCTAATGGCTGAGTCGGTGGTTAAAAAGTCTATGTCATCATTTTCTGCAACCACACTGCCATCGGGGCCCAACAAGAGCAAGGACGTGTCTAATCCACCCGAAGCCGCTGCCACTTCAATGCTCACTACATCGCCTTGATTGCCCTCAAAACTAAAAGATTGCTCGAAAGCAGTGTTACTGATTGTGCCGCTTACACTTTCGCCATAGGCCAACATTCCCTCGGCAGATGGTGTACCAACTAAGACCACGCCACCCGGATCGGCGCGAGTTAGCATTAGGGTAAACTCCCCTGTCGAAAGGCCGCCTTCTTGTAAGAAGCGCGTGGCGATAATGGTGTATGTGCCATCAGCAGTTAATACAAAGTCGCGCAGGCCGGCATCGGTGGTGGTCAATTCTACGTCGTCATTTTCAGCAATAACCGCGCCATCTGGCCCTTGCAGAATAAGATAGGTGTCTAGTCCGCCACTACCATCTAGCAAAATAGTGATGATATCGCCGCTTTGGCCCTCAAAAGTGTAGCTGCGGCGCACATTGTCACTGTCTATGGTGTTTGTGACGGTATCGCCATAGGCAATAGCTGTGGCTTCGTTGCTTGCTATTGGCGCTGTATCGGGTATCGTAGCAACCAGCGCCAGCTCAAATTCGCCAGTGGTCAGGCCGTTCTCACCTTGATAGCGCGTGGCGATGATGGTATATGTGCCATCGTCTGGCAACACAAACCCGCTAATTTCGGCATTGGTAGTGGTGAAATCAATATCATCATTTTCAGCCAACACCTCACCTGCGGCATTTAGCAATTGCAGGCTAGCATCTAAGTTTCCACTGATCAATATCATCCGAATCGTGACAACATCACCAGAAACCCCTGTAAATGTATAGCGATGTTCAAATGCATTATCATCAATGGTGTCGGTGATCACGTCGCCATAGGCAATATTGCCTTCATCGCCACCAGCAGGCGCAGTGGGTGCTGGGTCGGTTTCGCCTTCAATAATGACACCCACAGTATAGGTGATGGGCCCTGCCCGTGAGCTATTTGATCGAGCCACATAAACGCTATAGATGCCCGATTCTTCGACCGTGGCCACCACTTCAAGTTGCCCATCGGTTGTCTTGGTATAGGGAACAAGACGTGTGTTGCCCATACGGGCTTGAATATTTAATTCTTCTTCAGGTAAATCATGCGAGAGCGTGAAGGTTAGGGTTTGGCCTGCCGATACATTTAATGTATAGGCCGCTTGTTTGCGCTCGAAGGTCAAGATACCAGTAGAAGACACTCCTGATTGCAACACCAAGGCAGTGCTGCCAGTGGGGTTAACGCCGTCGGGGGTATTGACGATGATATTATAGCCGCCTACGCCAAAGCCTTCGTCCTCTAAGAAGCGCAACACCACCAATACATACGTCCCGTCTTGGGGCAATGTAACCGACAGTGAAATACCCGCCACATCTACTTGGCTGCGGTCTTCATTTGGCTCTACTA
>CAZLPC010000245.1:0-5129 GCA_964561305.1 uncultured Anaerolineae bacterium | reverse complement strand
CATCCGTACGACCAATGTGCGCTTGCCCACTGTGGCATCGCCTTCCATATCAGGCAAATGCACACTGAGCAGCATGTTCAATTCGAGGGCGTATAGCGGCAATACCACCAGAAAAATTAGCGCGTCAAGGCGGCCCCAGTGCAACCAAAAGCCCAACAACGGGGTTAGCACGCTCACAACCAGTGCTGCCGTCACTTCGCCCAAGCCGCGCCGATGCAGCGTGAGCGGTGGCGAGCTATAATTCCATGCCAGCACAATAGAAAGAAGCACAATCGAGGCTGCGGTCAGGCCACTACTGATCGCCAAGACCATCGTGGCCAGCAGCGCGACCAATCCAAACGCCAACGCGCCCCACAATGCGGCGCGGCGCGGCAACTTTCCAAGCGGCAACATGCGGCTACCACCTGACCACAGCGTATAATTCATGTTGGCGAGATCAGCGTCAAGATCAAAATAGTCATTACTGTAATGTACCATCAGCTGCGTGCTGGTGACGGCGATTTGCCCCCACACATACAGCCAACCATCCACCACTGCGTCCAGATAGACCGCCACCACTACGCCCAGCGCGTATAATACGAAGCCCCCCACCAAAAAGATGAAGCGCCCTAACTTGATAAAAGCGATGAGATATTGCCAGAATTTCATAAATAGCCTATCAAATGCGGTCAAGTGTGTAATGGACGATGAAAACATAGTGGTACAATTCTGGCCCTTAACACCACCACCCACATCACCAACCAACACTGTACATAAGTAGAAGTCTCGCCATTGTCACATAATGGGCAAGAATGCGGCATCTGGCGTGAATAGGCACTCCGATGGGTGAGTGCATCATGTATATTCATTATAGCGCCCCATATCAGGCTTTAATGAGCCATTCAACCCCTTACCTGATTACCTAATTATCCCAAATGATTATTTTCAAGTTCAACTTCCTGATAACAAAACCATGCACTTCTGCTTCGAGTTTGACAATCACAAAATGTCGTTGCCTACTTTCAAAGAAAAACCAGAAATATTTGGCGTGGAAACAGCGCAGTCTACTCTTTTAACGGTTTCAGACGCGCAACTTCAGGGTGCTTAACATCACCACCAAAGAAAAGCGGATATAAGACTTGCGAAAAATCACTTATGAGGCTGGTGGTGCTCGTCAATTCTGCTTTACAACGCCTGCGGATGTGACAGCTGAACAAGCCTTGATAGCCAAAGCCATTAGACGGCCCGTTATCAGAAATTGTTCAGCGTTAATATTCGAGTAGAACCATTTTTTACCCGTAATGCGCCATGTGCCATCATCCATCTCGGTGGTGTTGACCTAGCAGCATCGATTATGAATTGGATGAATTATCCACGGTAGTCAGGTCGAAACCCTTGAAAATGAGCCAGAAGGAAAGCATCACCTCTGCTAGGGCAATCGGTGCGGCGAAAATAACTTCCACACCCGTTCCTGATATGTCGGTAAAAACATCGACGTGCGCCAGAACGGAACCAAACAGCAGAAGCAGCCCAGCGCCGAAGCCAAACACCGAAATGAACCGAGGGACGAGCCTAGAGCGATAAAGCACTGCATATAGGATCAAAGAACCAAAGGCAAAAACGACCAGATAGAGAAGACCGGTTGTGCCTGCCCACGAGTTGACTGCCCGAATGGATTCACCAGCGTACTCAAAATACGCAACATCTGCACCATCGCTGTTAAGATAGTTCTGACTCAGGTTGATGATTGAGAGGGTGTTGACATAGGCGATGCTGAGAATGGCCACATCAAGCACTCTGAGGCTGACGTAACCTAGCGCAAGTGCTTCATTATGTCGCTTAAGGACCGGGAACAAGAGTACAGATAAGAGAACCACTGCGGGAACCACTGTAAACTCGATCAAAACACCCATCATCACAGCTACGCGGTTGGGATAAACTTTTTCTAAATAGTTCTGAGAATCAAGGATGGGTTTATAGATGGCTTCACCGACGAACAGCATAACAATGGCAAAGATAAATAATCCCCCTACGACTGTCGCGGTTTTACGATAAGTATTCACGGTGTCTATAGTGTACATCATGGGTTTCCCTTCAGCTTGCATCGGCCAATTTAACATTCTGGCTTCAGCGTAACTGAGGCATAGGGTAAGTGTCATACCACGAACGGGTGATTTGAGGGGTGAATTTTCTGCGCCTGATGAACCGAAAAAGTACCTATTTGCCGCCGAGGAAATGGCCAATTCGCCGCTCAGATAGTATCAATAATCCCTAAAGCTCTGGCTCGGTTGACGGCTTGTATCCGGTTGGTCACGTCAAGTTTGGCGTTGATACTACGGGTATGCGACTTGACTGTATTGAGCGAAAGAGTAAGCCTAAAAGCAATTTCGGGATTCGTCAGCCCATCCCCAATTAGCCGAAGAATTTCGATTTCACGCTGGGTGAGGGGCGCAAACTGGCTGTTGCTAGATGGAGGCGCAGGTAACTGTTGAGGATCAGATAATGGAAATGCCGATAGTAACTGTCGCGCATAGTCGGGAACAATATCATGGACAATTGCCTCCTGAAGCAGGCGTGCCATTGGTGAAGCCTCATCGACGAAAACGCGGACGAAACCTTCTGGTTGGGCAATAAGAAGCGCCTCTTCCAGTTTTGTAAGCGACCGAGTGGTATTTTTAACGAAATGAGCCGCTAGGGCTTGAAGGTTTAGAAGCTCAATCAGTTTCGACCGTCGTCCATTGGTCTGGGCGACTTCGAGCAGGCGAGTTAACAATTGCCACGCTTCGTCTATTAGTCCTTGAGCAATAAAGATACGTGCAAACACTGTATGCTCCATCTCGCCCAGATAATTGAGCTCGCCATCAAGATTGAAGTTGCTTTCCTGCGCCCATTGAGAAGCGCGCTCGATGTTGCCTGCTGCCAGCCAGAACCTTGCCTGCCATGCCGATGCCTGATGCACTGCCCAGCGTGGTAGATGACCATTTTGTGCAGAGTCGAGCATTAGTCGGATCGTTTGCTGCGCCTCATTCCTGTGGCCGCTGGAGAATAAAACCCGCGTCAGATACAGGGTGCTTTTAACCTGATATAAAGTGTCTCCACCATCGGCAGCTAACTTTGCCCCTTTTTGGGCGTATTCGATGGCTGTATTTAGGTCATTCAGTTCTGCTAGGGCTTCGCTCCAAATTCCCAGCAGCCAACCCACGACACCTGCTTCCGAGAATCCATCTGCATTCGCTTTCATATACTGGTGCTGGCAGATTTTGATGACCTGCTGAAGCTGGCCCTGTTGCCGTAATGTCTCGGCAAGTGTTACATGAGCGATGATAAGCATATAGGCATCGCCCGATGTTTTTGCTAAATTCAAAGCATCAGATTGCGCTCGATGGGCTGCTGTGATTTGTCCAGAATTCACATACGCATCACCCAATGCAGACAATACGGCAATGCGCCACGATAACTGGTGTTCGGATAAAGCTTCAAGTGCCTGATGCGCAAGCCGAATTGTATCTAGCATGTCTCCATTATAGGATGCTAGGAAAGAGCGGATCGCCGCAATCTGTCCCCGCAGTGCCGCCTGATCCCCAGTGGTCGGTTGAACGAAGTTGATAGAAGCAGGGCCGTCTTGTTGCGTGCTACCCGCGAGCAGCTCCTCGGCAGCCACTAGGCTTTTATTTACCCTGTTCAGATCACCATCGGTAAAAAGATTCCAAGCATGAAGCACACAAAGCTGAGGTCGGGAGAAGATCAATGCTTCGGGTAATTCAGCTAGCCAACGACGGAGTACCATCTGACTACCGAGTTCATAGTTATCCCGATACCGCGTTTCGATCAGGCGCGCCGCACGCGGATAATCCGTACCACGCAAAGCATGGGCTATAGCAGCATCCATAAACCTGTTTTGCTCAAACCACTCACTTGCCCGATAGTGCAGCAGAAGTATTTGCTCTGGATAAGCCTGATGCAGTCGCTGGCGCAACAGATCAGCAAATAGGTGATGGTACCGATACCAGCGCCGTTCATCATCCAGTGGGACAATAAACAGATTGTTGCGTCGAAGGGTTTCGAGTGTATCTTGCCCAGAAATCGTGGCATCCAGCAGAACGGCATCACAGAGCGACCCGCAGAGGTGGTCAAGGTATGAGGTGCCGATCAGAAACCGCTGAATGTGCACGGGTTGCTGTTGCAAGACTTCCTCAACCAGATAGTCCAGCACATAATGATGGCTACCGGTAAACGACTGGATAAAACTGGCAGTATCTTGATGCCCCTTCATTGAAATGGCCGCTAACTGTAAGCCAGTGATCCAGCCTTCGGTACGACTGTCTAGGGTAGCAACAGCTTCGGCAGAGAGGCGCAGACCCATGTATCGGTTCAGGAATTCGGCGGTTTCATCCGGTGTAAAGCGCAGGTCGCGTGAACGGAGTTCGGTCAGTTGACCCCTAGCACGCAAACGCGCCAGAGGCAGACGTGGGTCTTCCCGTGTACCAATCACCAGATGCATGTTAGGGGGCTGGCGCTCAAGGACAAACGCTAAGGCATCATCAATAGTCTTGCTATCGACTAGGTGGTAATCATCCAGAATGAGAACGAATCTTTCCGAGATGGTCGTGATTTCATTCAGCAGGGTTGTCAGCAATGCATAGATTGGTGGTGACTGAGACGCTTGCAACATCTCCAAGATTCCTACACCAATCTGCGGTGCAAGGGTCTGTAATGCTGCAATAGTATACGTCAAAAAGCGAAGGGGATCGCTGTCGCCTTCATCTAGGGAAAGCCAAGCAGTTCGATGACCGCTTTGTGAAATCCACTCACTGATTAAAGTGGTTTTGCCAAAGCCAGCCGGGGCCGAGATCAAGGTGAGTTTGCCGTGCAAGCTCACTTCTAAGCGTTCCATCAGGCGATGGCGCACTACAGCCTGTGGTCGAACCTCTGGGATATAAAGTTTGGTGGCGAGAATTGTGTTCAACATCAATCCATTCTACTGGACAGGTGGTACAGTGGCCTTACCCTTATAAAGTAGAGTGCAACGTTCTCGGAGTATCGTATCAACTTACTATACAGCCAAATTCAGTAGTTCACGGAATTGAAAAAAGGTCTTGAAAAAATCCTGCAAATGTTGAAGGTTGAAGTTAGCGACTTAACCGTGAATC
>CAZLPC010000244.1:2744-5150 GCA_964561305.1 uncultured Anaerolineae bacterium | reverse complement strand
ATGTACAGGGTCGTGATCGTCGTCTACGCGCAAATCCATCATGCGGTCGGTGTCACCGCCATAGCTAGCATTGGCCTTTACTACCAAAATACCCGCCGCTTGCTTGCCCCGACTATCGCCGCCAACAGTATCACCCGCCACCAGCGCCGCCAATAAGCGATCTGCTAGTGCCCCACTGGTGTTTTCAAAGGCTTCGGCCATGGCATCTAGTGTATCACCACCTGTAAGAATGTTGCCCTGACAAGTATAGTAGCGCCCGATTTTATGGCCAGCCCATGCAAAACAGTCGCTACCGGTATGGGCGGCGGCGTTGCCATTAACATCTACAAGGCCTATTTGACGATGGGCCGCTTTGGGATCATTGGCTAATAGATTTTCAAGCGCTTGTTCGGCGCTCATGCCGCTTTGCATCAAGTCTAGGCCATCTGGGCCAAAGCCCATTTTGGCAAAGGCTTGGGTGGCCACAGCCCCCGCGCCCGCCCGCGCCCAACTGACCACTGCTGCTGCTGCCAAAAACTTGCTGGCCACCGCCACACCCCATGCTTGCTCGGTTGGGTCATAGCCAACAATGCTAAAGGTATTGATATTAACTTGGCGCATTTAAAATATCCTTTTAACAACCATAGATTTATTGGTGTTGCACCATTATTATATCAAAAGTTATTTTCAAAAGATGGTGTGGGGGAGTTTGTACCCTTGAGCTTAAAATTGTCGGTCATTATCCCATGTTACAATGAAGTCAAAACGATAGAAACCGTTGTTAAGCGTGTTTTAGACACAGGTTTGGTGTATGAAATTTTGTTGGTAGACGACGGCTCTACCGATGGCACACGCGATTTGTTGCCAACACTAGCCAGCGATGTGGTGCATGTTATATTGCACGAGCAGAACAAGGGCAAAGGTGCGGCCTTACGAACAGGTTTTGCGGCCGCAACCGGCGACATTATTCTCATTCAAGATGCCGACCAAGAATATGATCCCCGCGATTATCCCAAGCTGTTGCAGCCACTCCAAGAGGATATTACACAGGTGGTCTATGGTTCGCGCTTTTTAGGTGGCCCGCGTAAAACCATGTTCTTCTGGAACATGATCGCCAACCGCACCCTGACACTCATCACCAATATTCTCTATAACTCAATTATCAGCGATATGGAGACTGGCTATAAAGTCTTTAAGGCCGATCTCATTAAAAACATCCCGCTACGCTCGACTCGTTTTGAAATTGAGCCAGAAATGACCGCCAAAATTTTGAAGCGACGGCATCGGATCTATGAAGTGCCAATTTCGTATAATGGGCGCGAGTGGAACGAGGGCAAGAAGATCAAGTGGTATGACTTCTTTATCGCGCTCTGGACACTGTTCCGCTATCGCTTCTCAGAGTAGGCTTTGGCTAATTGTTTTATTGATAATGCTGGCGGCAGCGCTGCGGATCAATGGCTTGACCCGCGATAGCCGCCTGCATCCGGACGAAGCACTTTTTGCTAGCCATGCCCGCCAGCTGGTGCTAGACAGCGATTGGAATCTCTATACTGAACCCATAGACAAACCCCCAACTACATTTGCGTTGGTGGGTATTAGCCTTGCTTTGCACGGACAAAACGAATTTGCTGTGCGTTTGCCGAATATGTGGGCCAGCATTTTAAGTCTAGCGGTGCTGTATCGGCTGGGAAAAACGCTCGGCAACAGCATAGCCGCCCTATTTTCGACCCTACTAGTGGCCCTTGCCCCCCTCGATATTGCCTATGCCCCCACTGCCTTCCAAGACCCGCCGATGCTATTGGCTATTTTGTTTGCCACGCTGCTTTTGTTGCATCGGCGGTGGGGTTGGGGCGGTTTTTGCTTGGGGCTGGCCTTTTGTGTTAAGCCTACGGCGGTCTATCTTTTTCCCCTCAGTATTGGTGTGGTGATCTTATATCAACCGATGTGTTGGTGGCGCGGCATGATGCTATCGTTTTTCGCTGCCCTGCCGCCCATTGGCTTGTTAAGTTTGTGGGATGAAAGTCGGCTGGCTCAAAGTTTGTTTGCGTTGGGGAGCTATAACAACAATCCGGGGCGTTTTATTCGCGCTGATGAGGTGTGGCCCCGCGCCCAAAGCTGGCTCGATCATCTAACCTTGCTGGCTCCAACACCTTTATTTGGGTTGTTGTTTTTGTTGATCGGGATAGGATGGCTAATTTGCAGTGCTATCCAGCAGAAAAATAGCGGTTTAGGGGCATGGTGGATCGCTGCCTATAGCATTGCTTATGTGGGTTGGCATTGGCTAATCGCCTTTCCTATTTATGATCGCTATCTGTTGTCACTTGTGCCGTTTGGGTTGCTGATTGTGGGGCAAGGCTTGGCATGGCTGTATAAGCTGTGGCGGTTAGGCGTGGTTATTTTGATAGCAGGCGTGTTTGTTTTTGGCTG
>CAZLPC010000244.1:0-2734 GCA_964561305.1 uncultured Anaerolineae bacterium | reverse complement strand
TCCGGTTACGCTTTCCCAACGCTACGACGCGGTCTTGGCAGGCTATTCACCTTACCGATCCAACTATTGGTCAACAAATTGATGCTGTTAGTAGACGGTTGAAAAGCGAGTATCGCGGCCAAATCGTCTATGATTATAGCTTGGGGTGGCAACTGCGCTGGTATTTGGGGCAAAATCCGCCAGTATTGATTGTTTTTTTCCCCACCCCTGAACAACTGGCCCAACATGTACAAAACGATGACGGATTGCGTTATCTGATTGCGCCCAACCGAAGTAGTGCTGAACCATGGATAGCTCTCTTGGCTGCCAATAACATCGCTTCTCGTATTGTTTATGATACGGGCGGTGTAGTGCTATTAGAATTGACTCCGCCGCATAGCAACATCACCGATTAATTTGTGTTTTCCTCTCCTAAAAGTCGCGCTTGGTGACGTGCTAAGTAGGCCCCCGGTGTTAATCCAATAACAGCTTTAAACTCGCGGATAAAATGGGCTTGATCATAGAACCCACAGGCAACAGCAATATCAGAGAGGGTTCGGGTTTCATGGTGTTTCAGTGCAGTGCGGGCTTGACGAATTCTTAGCAAGCGAGCCATTGTTTTTGGTGAAAGACCAACATATTGCTGATAGAGCCGTTCAAGTTGCCGCGGACTGATGTAGACTGCTTGGGCCAACTGGGCAATTGAAAGTTGTCCGTTGGCACGATTAGCGAGTGTCAGTGTGTGATCAATAACCCGTGATGGAGGGGTGGCAGCTTGTAATAATCCCATTAGCCATGTTTCAGCCAAAGCCACTTTCTCTGCTAGCGTAGAAGCAGCATAGAGTTGGGCATGAAGCTGTGGCAGGTATGCGGGCAAGGGATAAAGCGCCGCATCATCTATCTGATCTAGCTCGTGCATCGGAATACCAAATATGCGAAAAGCCGCCCCTGTACGAAACAAAATCCCAAATGCCTCAACAGAGCCAAACAGCCGAAGCTGCTTAGATTGAGGGATAACTGCCCCTATTGCAATACCTTGCTGATAGTGCCCATGACTAAGCTTAAGTACATCTCCCCAATTGAAAACAAGCCCCATGCTGCCATCGGGGTGCATAAATTCATCGCGGGGTTGCTCTATGCGTGCATGAGATCGCACATACCAAAACCACTTCACAACTGGCCGCAATGCTATGCTCGGAAGAATGCGCTTAAACCCTACATCGGCAAGGTGTGTAAATTGCTGGTCGGGGGCATTATCGCGTCGCAAAAATACAATACTCCTTAAAAACAACATTGTATGCTGATACTAGCTTCAATAATTGATGTTGAAGTACAGGGATCATAAATCAAAACCTATTTTCAGCAAGGAGCAACACATCATGATTAAACGCCTTCCCTATAGTGATTTAAACGAACGTGCCGTCAACGGTTTTGCTGCACTCGCGAAGCATGTTACTAGCATTGATGCCAAGCTACAGGCACTGGTAGAGTTGCGGGTCTCACAGATTAACGGTTGTGTCTATTGCCTTGACTTACATGCACGCCAAGCCCGTGCTGCGGGCGAAGTGCAACAACGGCTTGACTGCCTAGCAGCATGGCAAGAATACCCATTGTTTAATGAGCGTGAACGTGCTGCTTTTGCATGGGCTGAGGCCGTGACGCTGTTGCCCGATACTCATGCGCCCGATGATGTTTATGAAGCGTTGTTCGGTCAATTTTCAGAGCAAGAAATTGTTGACCTGACCCTGATTGTCGCCTTTATGAATACGTGGAACCGCTTAGGGGTTGCCTTCCGAGAACTACCTGATCCTGTTGAGATTAGCTAGAACACCCAAGCCAGCCCTGAAATTGAGGTCTGAAGATGAATTCAGACCTCAATTTCAGGGCTGGGTTTAGGCTCTGGTTCAGGTATAACGCTAGGTGGCGCTGTTGCAGGTGAAATGGCGACAAAAAAGCCCAATTGGTGAGCATAATACGTGATCCAACCAAAACCACTCAGCAACATGATCAACAAGCCCACCACCATTGGCAAGGCAATACGATACCCATCTGTTAACGCTTTTAGGAGATCGCCCTCAAAATCTGAGCGCCACGCATTGCTGCTAAGGTCTTGCCATACCCATGGCGTAACAAACAATAGCAAGCCCACCCCCATCGCACTACCCACGCCATATTGATAAGGGAGACGCTTGGCAAAAACCAACCCCGCCACGCCTGCCAAAGCCAAGCTACCCAACGGAATGATGACCAGCAGCCAATCTAGGCCGCGCCCAAAGCCGCCCTCACCTTCAAAATCTTCATCACCCAGCCCTAGCATAATTTCAACACCGCTACGGCTAAAACCACTATCGGGAATGCTGTACCAATTGACGGCTAAGAACACCACCAACAACAAAAAAGCAAAGCTGGCGATCAGACCCATGATCGCCAAACGAATGGGGGGCTGTTGTGACCAGCGCCCCAAGCGCCGAACGTGCGGAGAGCCGAGTAAGCGGCCTAGGCTATTGACCAAGCGACTCATAGTAATGGATGAGGGTTTGAATACCCAACTGATACTGTTGAACTGCAAATTTTTCGTTGGGGGCGTGCAGATTATCGTCGGGCAGGCCAAAGCCCATCAACACTGCTGGCATTCCCAAATCGTCAATAAATAACTTCACGACTGGAATCGAGCCACCTTCTAGCAAAAACAAAGGTTCGCGCCCGAAAACGGTTTGATAAGCGGCGACCGCTTTTCGCATCGGCTCAGAATCAG
>CAZLPC010000243.1:0-5157 GCA_964561305.1 uncultured Anaerolineae bacterium | reverse complement strand
GCAATTTCAGTGCGGATATAATCTTCCATGCCCAAGCGCTTTAGCTCGCGCTCTAAAGAATCGCGCCCCAAAGAGATGTTTTTATCGCGGTCTTGCTTCCGAAACCACTGTTTGATCTTTTGGCGGGCGCGTTGGGTTTGGGCATAGCCCAGATCGCCGTTTAGCCAGTCTAGGCTGGGGCCACCGCGATTGGCAGTGATAATTTCGACGCGATCTCCGGTGCGTAGGCGATGATCCAGCCCGATCATTTGGTTATTGACCCGCGCCCCACGACAACGGTTGCCTACTTCGGTATGAATATGATAGGCAAAGTCTATGGGGGTTGCCCCATCGGGCAGATCAATAATGTCGTTGCGGGGCGTAAAAACATAGATGCGGTCGCCGCCAATGCTCTCTTTAAAGGCTTCGACAAATTGTTCGGCATCTTGGGCATCGTCTTGCACGGTTTCTAGCAAGCGCCGCATATACTTAATCCGTTGTTCAAAGTTGGTATCGGCCTTTCGACCACTTTCTTTATAGCGCCAATGGGCAGCTACACCATATTCGTTTTCAAAGTGCATTTGGTGGGTTCTAATCTGCACTTCTAGGGTTTTGCCCTCTTCATCCACAATGGCGGTGTGCAGGCTGCGATAGCCGTTTTCTTTGGGCGCGGCAATATAATCATCAAACTCGCCATGAATGGGCCGCCACAGTGTATGCACCAACCCCAAAACTTGATAACAAGTCGGAATATCATCTACTAAAACGCGCACAGCCCGCACATCAAAAATTTGCTCGAAGGCGACTTGCTTTTTCATCATTTTACGATAGATGCTATAGATATGCTTGGGGCGACCACTTACGTTGGCTTTAATCGTATGTTCTTGAAGGGATTGCTCTAGCTGAGAGATGACGCGCTGCATGTGAACTTCGCGGTTGCCACGCCTTTCGGCTAGTTTAAGGGCAATTTCTTTGTATTGCTCTGGCTCTAGGTATCGAAAAGAGAGATCTTCTAGCTGCCACTTTAGATGGCCAATACCCAGACGATTGGCCATCGGCGCAAAAATATCAAGGGTTTCGCGAGCGTTACGGAGTTGGCTTTCGCGGGACATAAACCCAAGCGTCCGCATATTGTCGAGGCGATCTGCCAGCTTGATCAAAATGACGCGCACATCGTTACCCATTGCAATAAACATCTGGCGTAGATATTCGGCTTGTTGTTCGTTGCTGGTTCGTTTGGCCTTGTTGGCGTTGGCTTGCTTGGGCAGGGCCTCCATTTTGGTAACACCATGCACCAATTGGGCCACACTTTTGCCAAATTCTGTTTCTATATTATCAATTGAGATTTCGTTGCAATCTTCTACGGTGTCATGTAAAAATGCAGCCGCGATAGTTTCTGCATCAAGGCTCATTTCAGCTAAAATCAAAGCGACATTAAAAGGATGCACAATGTACGGTTGGCCAGATTTGCGTTTGTGATCTTTGTGGGCTTCTGAGGCAAATGCAAAAGAACGGCGGATTAAGTCCTCGTCTGCTTGGCTACAGGCGGGCAGGGTGGCTAAAATGTCGTTGATATTCATATACTATCAATCCCAGTACAAGGCTTTAGTGAACATTATAGCATTGCCTTGTTAAATTTGGATCAACTCGCTAAATGTGTCAATTTGAAACCTGCTTGCTACTGGAACAGTAATTGTAATGAGATTGTGAATCGGCTAAGGAGATTTTACGTTGTTAAAACGGACATTACTATTTTGCATGGCCTTGGTGCTGGTGTTGGGCGCAATGCCACAAAGCCCAATAGCTCACCCAGCCAAAGCCCAAGATGAAACACCAATTGTTATTGGAACCCTTGACTTGCCCACTATCCTTGATCCAGCTTTGGCTGACACCTTTATGGAGTGGGAGATTTTAAGCCATCTTTATGTTGGCCTGACCCGCCAAGTGCCCGGTACAACCACTTATGAACTGGCTGCTGCTACTCGCCATGAAGTGTCTTCTAATGGCATAACACATACCTTCACGTTGCGCGATGATTTGGTATTTGGCGATGGCTCGCCTATTACCGCCCAAGCCTTCGAACGCAGCATTCAACGGGTACGTACGCTTGACCGAGATGGGGCTGCGATGATGAATGGGGTGGTATCGGATGTGGTTGCCCTAGACGATCTGACACTGCAATTTAGGCTGGAAGCAGCTATCCCTTATTTTGATGCGTTGGTATCTTTGCCACCTTTCTTTGCTGTGCCTTCTAGCGATTTTCCATCTGGACGTGTGCCAGAAAACCAACAAACGTTGATCGGGAATGGGGTTTATGTGCTAAAGAGCCGCGCCGATGGCCCTGTTCTGACACTTGTACCTAATCCGCGCTATCAGTTTGGTGATGCCGCCAGCAACACAGGTATTGTGTTGCACTATTATCCTGATACCGAGGCACTGCGGATGGCATTGGTATCAGGTGCGATAGATGTGGCTTGGCGCGATGTTCGGTTGCCAGAGGCCGTTGCTACTGCTGCTAGCAATAGCGCCATTGAAATAGCTACAATCCCTAGTGTCCGGATGTGGTATCTGCTCATCAACACTTCTCAATTGTTTGCTGATACAACGGCTGATCCCATTTTTCGGGATGTATTTGTAAAGATGTTCGACCGTGAGTTTGTGATTGAAAGCTATTTTGACGGGTTATTGTCGCCGGCCTATAGTCTTGTACCGCCATTGGTGGGCGAGGCTTATCAACCCATTTATACCAGCTATACCGATTCTGAAGAGGCCATAAGGGTACTAACCGACAATGGCTACTCGCCGAATCGGCCGGTGTTTATTGGTGTTGCCACCTCTCAAGAGCTTTATGGTAGCTATCATGCGAATGCAGTCAATACCCTAAGGGTCGGCCTTACGTCCGTTAACCGCTATATTAATGTCAGTGGCTCGACCAATTTTGTCGCGGTGACATTTGTGGAACGTTTGCAACAAGGCGCTTTTCCTGCGCCTGTGTTTGCCTATACGCCGATAGTTCCGCATCCAGATGCGTATCTACGGCCTTTGTTGCATTCAGAATCGCCAATGGTGCGTACCAATAACTATGCCCAGAGCGAAGTGGATGTGTTGCTTAATCAGGCGCGTCGCACTACCGATATAGAGGCGCAAAACGCCGCCTATCAAGAAGTGCAAGCCTTGGTTCAGTCCACTAATACGCTTGTTCCGTTGTGGCAAGATGTAGTGTCGGTGTTATATCAGGCTGAAATTGGTGGCGTGCTGTTAGAGCCTAACTATTTTCTGCATTATGACTTGCTAACCCGTCAATAGGTGAACCGAAACCCCTCTTGAAATATTAATTTGAGAGGGGTTTTTTTAGGAAAGTATTGTGGAGATGACGCGCACAGCCCCATTGGCCAACAGTGCCGCTTCAACCTGTGCTTGCAGGTCGGGCGTGACAAGGGCGATCATGTTGCCACCGCGTCCGCCCCCCGATAGTTTTGCGCCCATTGCACCGGCATCTAGAGCCGCATCACACAGTTGATCTAACAGATTATCTGAGATGCTTAGGGTTTGCAGATGGTGTTGATTGGCTTGCATAAGGTGGCCGACGGCTGGAGCATCGCCTTCAGTGATAGCTTGGCGGCCCCACTCGACCAATTGACCAATAGTCTTAAATATCGCGCTAATACGTTCAGAATTGGCAGCATAAAGTTTAGCAACATCGCCAACAGTGATATAGGTTGGCGTGGCATGGGGAAGTGTGGCCACCAAGAAGTGCAGTGGTTTTCCGACAGTGAGGTGTTGGATGGGCTGATCTTTCACAAAATAAATAGGTGTTTCATAGACAATAACAGTGTTGTCTATGCCGCTGGGAGTACCATGATGCAGCTTTTCGATTTCATAGACTAATGCATTGAGCGTTTCGCGCTCTAGGGATAGCTGTAATGTTTCAGCAACGGCGCGTATAAGGGCGGTGCTAAGGGCTGCGCCGCTACCAAACCCTGAAGCCACCGGAATGGTTGAATGGAGCCGTAGGAGTAGATTGGGAGTGGGATTGATATTAAAGTGTTTAAGGGCAAGTTCGATGGGTAGGCGCAACGCTTGATCTAATGTGGCATCTGAAATAGGCAAGCCCTCAGGATTTTGATCGGATACTAGACGCAGGCCGCCTTCAGCAGTTTTCTCACCTTTTACAGTTACACTGATGGCCCGTAGTGGCATGGCAATGGCCGGCTGGCCATGTACCACCGCATGTTCACCGAACAAAATAACTTTTCCAAATGCTTGTACCATTGTTTATCAGCCAACCACATACAACAGCATAATAATGAGACCCACCCACCCAATAATCGTCAGTTGCAAGGGGCGGTCTTCAAACAACACATCGGTTGGATCGCCACCTTTGCCGAGGCGATGGATCACATACATATAACGAAACAGCCCATAATACACAAAAGGCACGGTTAACAACATCAAGGCGGGATCGGCCTCAATTAAAATCGTCTCGGCTTCGGTGGCATAAATGCTATAGGCCACTGCCGAACTGGTGACGACCATCCGCAGCATGTCATCTAAAAGCTGCAAATTGTAGCCTTTATAGGTGTCGCGCACTTTGGTGATGTCGGCTTCGGCTTCTTGCAGCAAGATGAGTTCTTGGCGACGCTTGCCGATGGCTAAAAATAGGGCTAGCAATCCCACACAGATATATAACCATGACGAAAACGAGGTGACGCTAATGACCACAATGCCAGCAATAGTGCGTAAAACGAAGCCTGCTGCGATGCAAAATACATCTATAATCACTACGTTTTTAAGGTAAAAACTGTAGCCAATTTGCAATACCAAATAAGCTGTAATGACGGCTGCAAGTTCCATTGTAATCAGCATTGCGCCACCAACAGCAATAATGGGCAAGGCAATAACGGCGGCTTGGGCCATCGGGATAGGTAATTGACCTGATGGCAATGGACGGTGTTTCTTTTTGGGATGTTCGCGGTCGCGGTCGATGTCTACCAAATCGTTCATTAAGTAAACAGCACTGGCAGCCAAAGAGAACAAAATAAAAGCCTCTGTGACTCGCAAAAATGCGCTGAAATCATCCAATTGTCGGTCGAATAAAATGGCGACAAACACAAACCCATTTTTTGACCATTGTTTGGGGCGCATGGTGCGAATAAGCCCACGAATGGCAGGCGGGAT
>CAZLPC010000242.1:0-5177 GCA_964561305.1 uncultured Anaerolineae bacterium | reverse complement strand
ACAATTGGCATGGTTTCGTCCGGCACGTATTTTAGTAGCTGGGCTGTTATTGGCAATTGCTAATGCCACATGGCCCTTGTTAATTGGCAGCGAGTTTATGTCGTTTCATACGCTAGACGCTGTTGAATTTGCAGGGTTATCGCCCTCGACTACCATGCTATTTGAAATTGGAATTGCGCTGACCATTTTGGGAAGTGTGGGGACAATGCTAGAGGCGATTACACACCCAAGTGAAGTTGAGACATTACCAAGTGAAGCTGGCGCATCTCTAAACAGTGACCAGACTGAAAGTGAAGGGTAAGCATGGATCTTATTTTTGCTGCTGCATTAGGGATATTGTTTGGCGTTGGTATTTTTCAGTTGTTGCGCCGCGATCTCATTAAGTCAGCTATGGGGCTTGCAATCTTGTTTACCGCCGTCAATTTGTTTCTTCTGGCATCGAGCGCATTTGAGGGTGAAGTGCCTGCTTATACCGAGCAATATGCCGATGGCAAAATACCCAGTGACCCACTGGTACAAGCCATGATTTTAACGGCAATTGTGGTTAGTTTTGGTTCGTATGCGTTGTTACTCTCAATTATTACAGTGGTTTCGACCCGCTTTAAAACGCTAGACTCTGATGAAGTAGATGGGTTGAAAAACTAGGACACATTATGGAAAACAATATTTTCATCATTGGAGCAGTTTTCATCCCTTATGCGGGCGCAGCTTTGGCACTATTAGTGCCAAAAGATCGCCAAAAACGCCTTACTGCATTAATCGCTAGTTTCTTGGCATGGATTTGTAGCATTGTCATAATTTTAGCGGTGATAGAAGACGGCACACAGGTCTATCAATTGGGTGGATGGCAGCCACCCTATGGCATCGTGTTGGTAGCGGATCATTTATCGGCATTGTTTGGCATCATGTCATCAACCGTAATGTTGGGCGGCATTTTGTATGCCTTTCAATGCAATGATAAATGCATTAAAGATAGCCCAGCTTTTATGGCGTTATTTTTATGTATGGAAGCCGGTTTACTTGGCTCTATGTATACAGGTGACATTTTTACTTTGTTTGTATTTATCGAGCTAACGGTTATTGCATCGGTGGCAAATGTGGCCATTGCCGATAATCGGCTGGGGCTAGAAGCGGCCTTGAAATATCTGTTTATCAGTTCATTAGGGACTGTGTTTTTACTGTTGGGTATTGCTGCTGTTTATGTCACCTTTGGCACAGTTAATTTTGCTGACTTGGGCCGCCAGCTACAAGCCAGCAACGGCAGTGAACAGCTGCTAACCCGTGCCGCAGCCATTATGCTCTTAATTGCCTTTTTGCTGAAAAGCGGTGTTTTTCCTTTTCATTGGTGGCAACCCGATTTTCATACCACTGCACCCACTCCTATTCACTCGGTATTGTCGTCGGTTATTGTGAAAGTGGGTGTCTATGGCATTATCCGTATGACAACGCTGCTTTTTGTTGCCGAACAAGACATTATCCGCCAATGGTTGGTAATTTTGGGAGTGATTAGTATCTTTTTTGGTAGCTTTAGCGCCTTGCGGACGTATGACGGCAAGCGAATTTTGGCCTATTCAACATTTGGCCAGATGGGATTTATTCTGCTAGGGATCGGGTGGGGTACGCCATTGGCTTTATTGGCAGCTTTGGTCTATGCGTTTAACCATGCGCTGATCAAATCGTCGTTGCTGATGTTGATGGGCGTAGTAGCCAGCCGCAATGAAGACCATACTGCCCGCCTGACAAAGATTGTGGGAACTGGGCGCGGAATGCACTGGATGATTAGCATGTTGTTTTTCTTAGGTGGTATGGCCTTGGCTGGTGTTCCACCAATGAATGGTTTTATCAGCAAATTCTTACTGGTCAGGAGTGGTATGGAGGCTGAAGAATGGCTGGCTGTTGGCTTGGCCATTACGGGGGGCTTGCTAACGCTTATCTATATGATGAAAACATGGCAACTGGTCTTCCAACAAAAGCCCACTGAAGCCAGTGCTCATCTTCACCTTGCCGGGGGCGATGGCTTTCTTGCGCCTGCATTACTGATTAGCTTATGTGTGTTGTTGGGCGTATTTGCCACGCCGCTTTACAACTTTGCCGAAGACACCGTGACGGCGCTAGAAAACCCGCAAGAAAACTATATTGATGTGGTTGCTCCCGACTATTGGCGTACCACTGAATTTGAGCCGTTTTTCGGAGGATAATGACCATGCTGCGCCGCTTGATTCTTGCAATTCCAATGGCAATTATTTGGCTAGCCTTAACCAATGAGCTAACCCTAGAATCTTTTTTGCTAGGGTATGTGGTTGCCTTGGCTATTTTCCAATTGGTTAGCCGTAACGGCCCAACTGTGAAAATCAATAAGCTACCCTTACAACTGGCAGCAATTTTGATTTATGTTGTGATATTGCTGTTTGAAATTTTTATCTCTAGTCTTGATATTGCGCGGCGGGTGCTTGATCCACGTTTGCTGATTGAGCCAGCGATTATTCCGGTATCAGTACAAGACCTTACCAAAACGTCATTTATTGCTGCACTGAGTATTCATGCAATTACGGTTACGCCCGGCGAGATGGTGGTTGATTGTGATGAAGACGAGGGCATTATGTTTGTCCATGTGCTAAATGCCTCTAAGTCGCGCCAAACCTTGGACGCTGATCAGGCGAATCGTTTAGCATTAATCAAGAGGATGATCGGCCAAGATGATTAACCAAGATACGCTCGCAACCATTTATAATTTGGCATTATTCATTCAGGTTCTACTGCTCATTCCTAGCGCCATTCGTGCAGTAATTGGGCCCACCATTAGCGACCGCTTGTTAGCGATTGATCTGATCACAACGTTATTAATCGGTATCATCGTAGTTTTGGCCCTGATAGACGACGATGAATCTATTCTTGATATTGGCATTGCAATTGCGGCCTTATCTTTTATTGGGATGCTAGCTGTTGCACGTTATGTGTCTGAAGGGAAAGTGTTTTAATGGACTATATTGGCGTGGGCTTTCTGGTGCTGGGCCTTTTCTTTTTTGTTGTAGGCATTATTGGCATTATTCGTTTGCCAGATGCCTTTTCTCGGCTTCATGCAACTGGTAAAGTGGTCACGATGGGCTTATTTGGCCTATTGGTGGGTGGTGCTTTTTTGATGCCTGCTATGGCCCTAAAAGCGTTGACGTTGGGTCTGTTTATGTTGGTGGCGGGTCCAGTTGTGGCTCATGCGATTGGGGTAGCCGAGAGCAGCCCCGATGCTGTGCGCGAATAGTTGCAAGGGCAGCCCCCACAAGCAAGCTGCCCACTGAGGCTTAATTGATAGTAGAAACCGAAGCCGGTAAAACAATCTCGGTTGAAAATGGCCCAACTTGATTGTTTTGATCAATAGCGGCCACAGCTAATACATCAAAACTTTGCAAAATAGAATGCGAAAAGCTGTTGGTGGGTGATATAAGTTCCTGCTGAAACGGCAATGAATCGGCTCGACGCAGCGCAACCACATAGCGTGTAGCCCCTTGGCTGGGTGTCCACTCTATACGCCATGGGTTCTGGCTGGTATCAATTCGTATTTCAGTAGGTGGGTTGGGGCCATCGGCCAAAACCAAGGCCACCGATAGCGCAACTTGGGTTGTACGCCGCAAATAATCGGGATCAATCTCATCCATATTATCAAGCACATTATGAAACTTGTTGGCTTCTTCAGCATGTTCTATCAGACGAATTGCTGGCATTCCGGCATCACTAAAACTTTGATGGTCGCCCCAACGTCCTGAGCGATCTAGGCGATTTTCCATCTGTACCCGAATATCAGTTAAAAAGTAGCGAGCCGTAAACTCGGTCAAGCGGGCAATTTGCCGCGATAGTGACTCGTTGGGCAAAGATGAATAGACCCGCATTGAATTGTTCACAAATGTATTGTTTGGCCCCGACGAGCTGCCTATTGTATCAAGGTTGATCATAGCTCGTACACTAGAAGTCATACCATAATATTGAATATAATCTTCAATATAAGCAATGCTGCCATAGCGCCCAAACTCCTCGCCCGAAAACAACACTAAAATAATAGAGGCGCGGTGCTGGCGTTGGGCTAAAATGCGGGCAATTTCGAGGACAGCTGCTACACCAGAGGCGTTATCGTTTGCGCCGGGCTGTTCAAGATAAGGATTGGTGATGGCATTGCTATTTACGGTGTCATAATGGGCCCCAATGATAATAATGCCAGCCGTCGGATCATAGCCGTTAATGATCATAACAGGGTTGTCGGCATCATAAGATTGACCACCGTACGGAAAACGATAGCGATGCACATCTACACTAATGCGATTTTGGGGGTTATCGGACTGAATTTGATAAAACTGTGCCATTAAATAGTTGCGCGCAGCGGCAATACCGGTGTCAGGATTGGGCGAACCCAGTGTATGCCGATTTTGAAACGAGACCATCGTTTGAACGCTGTTCATTAACCGATTTTGATCGACTTGTTGAATCTCGCTAGACATGGTGGGGCTGTTAAACGTAATTTGAGCCACGCTAGTCGGCAAAACTGGCGGCGGGCCTACAACATCTTGCCCACTGGCATCATTACCGCCCACGCTACCTTTGGGATCAGGGGTGCTAAAGGCTTGCGGGGGCCCAAGCGGGTCTTGGGGCGTAATGGTTGCTTGGACTTGGGGCGTGCGTGGCGGCAACGTGGGTGGCGGTTCGGCGGTTAGGCTGCACGCCAGCACCGACAACAGCAACAATAATAAGGCAAAAGTAGGTTTTTGAAGTTGAGTATTAGCTTTCATTGGTTTTTGCACTAATCCAAATTAGACTATCATCATGACCTGACATTGACATATACAACGCTTTCCGATAAAAAAGCAACGACCATAGTTTCATTAAAAGGACTGTACAATGGCCAAGAAGAAAAGAGATCGCAGCTGGATTCGGTTGGTAAGCACAGAAAGCAATCATGTTTACTATACTGAAAAGAACAAGCGCAACGACGCTGGTCGTCTTGAACTCAAGAAATATGACCCTACTTTGCGTCGCCATGTACTCTACCGCGAAAGCAAGTAGTACAACGCTTTAAGTAGCGGCGACAATATCATTTTGTCGCCGTTTCCACTTTTATTATTAAACATCAATTTCCCCAATAATTACCCACTCACAGTCTAATCTATTTTCATCGCAAGTTGCTAGTGGCTGGT
>CAZLPC010000241.1:0-5181 GCA_964561305.1 uncultured Anaerolineae bacterium | reverse complement strand
TCAAATTGAAGCGCTTTATAGGTCTCCATGATATAGGGCCCAGTGGGCAAGCCTGTACGAACCTCGTGCAGGTTATCGCGGGTGGCACGTTTGATAGCATTTTGTACACGCAGACGCAGTTCTTCAATATCAAACGGCTTGGTTACATAGTCATCTGCACCAATTTCAAAGCTGGTGAGCTTGTCGCTGCGCCCATCGCGCTGAGTCAAGAAGAAAATCGGCACAAATTTGGTAAGGTTGGCTGTCCGCAACATACGGCATACATCAAACCCCGTCATATCGGGCAACATTAGGTCTAATAGAATGAGGTGTGGAAATTTCTTGCGCGCAAAAGCCACGCCATCGTTGCCGTTGTCGGCATGAATCACCTCATAGTCTTGACTGTTAAAAAATGCCACCAGCATATCGGCAACATCAACATCGTCTTCGATGATTAACAGCCGCTTTTTTGTATTTAGCATAACGAGCTTCCCCTCATAATCAGCCTGTATGGTTGGTCAACAATTGTAACAGGTTATAAAAGTGTTTGTCGAACACTTTAACTTTTCAGCAGATAACGAGCAATCAAATGAGATGTATGGATTACGCTATCTTGATGGGTGCGTTCATACGCATGAGAGGCATCTACGCCCGGCCCAATAAGCGCCACCCGTGCTTGGCCACCCGCACCCCAATAAGCCGAACCGTCCGAACCATAATAAGGATAAATATCCACTTGATAGGCGATGTTATGAGCATCGGCCAATTGGCGTAATGCATTGGTCATTTCAAAATGATAGGGCCCAGAGCTATCTTTGATGCAAATACTGACGGTATATTCATCAGTTGCTTGGCCCGACCCCATGGCCCCCATATCCACGGTCAAAAGCTCGGCCAAATCACTCGGAAAAACGCCCGCGCCCCCGTGCCCCACTTCTTCATAATTAGAAATGTAGATAAGTATATCTTGGGCAGGGCGCAACCCCGCTTCGGCAAGGGCCGCCACTGCACCATAGATGCACGCAACACTGGCCTTATCATCTAAATGGCGCGAGCGAATGAAGCCGGTATCGGTGACTTCGACACGCGGATCAAGAAAGATAAAATCACCTACTTGGATACCCAGCGCCTTCACATCATCTGCCGATTTCACTTTGGCATCAAGACGCACTTCCATTAAATCGGCGTTGCGTTTGGCATCACCAATTTCGCGGTTGACGTGCACACTCGGATTAGAGGGAACCACTGTACCACGATATAACCGGCCATCATACGTCCGCACTGTCACGCCCTCGAACTCGACTGCATTCCACATAAAGCCCCCCAATTGGGTGGTTTTTAAGCGGCCATCGCCCTTAATATCTTTCACCATTAGCCCCAGTGTGTCTACATGGGCTGTAAGGGCCCGCCGCGCCATATCCGATTCACCCGCTAATGAAATAAGCAGCCCGCCTTTGGGGGTACGCCGTAGCTCTAGCCCATCAACATCAAGTGTTGCAAAAGCGTCGGCTACATATTGAACCGCGTCGTTAGTATAGCCCGTTGGGCTTGGGGTGTTTAATAAACCCACCAAAAACTCAGTTATTGACTCAATCGAAATGTTTAATGCAGTCATGGGGTAAACTCCTTGCAATTTAGGGGGCATTTCCTACAATGAAGGTTGAAGAGATTGGATTGCCCGTAACCCTATGCCGATTCTAACATCAAGTGTACACGAGATCGCCAGACAATTGCCGCCCAGTGGAACAAATTTACAATTGTTAGATATAAGCGTGGTTCCTGAAGGACGCGATTTTTTGGCCATGCATCGGCCCGATGTACAAATTAAATTGGGCGATGTAACTGACTTAACTTATGTCGCAAACCACCCAAGCTATGATGCAATTTTGGCGATTGGTCTGGCATTAACCATACAGCAGCTTTCAGCCTTGCATAGATGGTTGCGTCCCGGTGGGCGCATAATTATGTTCGATCAACGATTTTTGACACCAACCGATGCCGCCCATGCCCTAACCCGCGTCGGCTTTGTGCGTGTCTTGGCCGAGCGTTTGCCCGATGGTATTTTGTACCGGGGTGAGTATCCTTATGATGGGAACCTTTCGACACAAGAGCGGGTCTCTATAGGTGCAGGCCCACCAAGCATCACTGGTATAATAAGTAGTTCTGAAATTGAAGCCACCACAGGGCGCTATGTGCTGGTGTTGGTGCGCCAAACACCCAATCTGCCAGCATGGCGCTTAGAGCCCGATACACCAGTTCTGTGGCATTTGGCGGCGCTGGAAACTGAACAGCACCCAACTTTAGTTTTAGCATTTAGTGCATTACCCAAAGCAGTAGCATGGATGCAGCACGCGGTTTTAAATGGATTTTTGCCCGACATTCATAAAATAGTCAAATTTAGCAAAACCACTGCTGCCCAATGGCGTTTACCTTTACTGCTCAATCCCAATTTTGAACAGGTGCTTGGCCTTGCCAAGTCTGTCCAATTTATTGTAGTGGATCATCAGACAGCAGAACTAGCAGACGAGTAGAGGCGATGGAAGACCTAACTGGCAGCACCCTAGACAATTATCTTATCTTAGAGCGCATCGGGCGTGGCGGCATGTCTATGGTGTATCGTGCTTCTAAAGACCAAGATGCGCCCGATGTCGCTGTTAAAGTGATGGACACCACCTCAGAAACCCGCGATCTCTTTTTGCGCCGCTTCGAGCAAGAAGCACGAATTGTGGGTGATATGAACCACGCCAATATTTTGCCCTTATTAAACTATGGCTTTTTCAATGGCTATCCTTATATGGTAATGCCTTTGATGACGGGTGGTACATTGGGCGATATTTTACGCAAGCATCCACTTTCTCAGACCGATGCGGGCGGCTGGCTCTATCAAATTGCGATGGCGTTAGATCATGCCCACAGTCGTGGTGTTGTACATCGCGATCTAAAGCCCACCAATATTTTGCTCGATGATCGCGGTCATGCCTATTTGACTGATTTTGGCATTGCTCGCTTGCTAAACCTGACTAGCTCGCTGACGATGACAGGAAATGTGGTTGGCACACCAACTTACATGGCTCCAGAGCAATGGCGTGGCGAAGAGGCCACCCCCTTAACTGATATTTATGGCTTAGGAATTTTGGTCTATTTGATGCTGACCGGCCACCCCCCTTTTAAGGCCGATACCCCCCATGCCCTTATGTACAAGCATCTTAATGAGCCACCGCCACCCATTTCTGTTTTTGTGGAAGGTGTAAAGCCGGAAGTAGATGTTGTGGTGAGGAAGGCCATTGCCAAATCGTCCAACGAGCGTTATCAATCGGCAACACAGTTCTCGCAAGACTATCAACGCGCCTTACACGGCCTAGAGACATTGGCCCAGCGTTATCCACCCTCTCAGCCCAAGCGCAGCACTGCATCTTATACTGTGCAAATTGATAGTTATCGCACACCGGCCTCGCTGGCTATGCCAAAAGGCGATGAAGCCTATCAATCGATACCGGCCCCTTATAATCCCAACGTGCTACAAAACCTCTCGGTGCAAGCACCACCAGCCCGCCGTCGTCAGCGCCGCCGCCGCAAGGCAATCAGTGCGCGGTCTTGTTTGCTATTGTTGCTAATTGCTTTCGTGTTAGCTGGCATGGGCTTAGAAATTGCCCGTGACCCCGATGCCTATTTGCCGCGCGATGGTGTTAATTCTTCAGCAGGCGACGAGCCTGCGCCCACCAACACACCCACTGCGGGCATTCGTCCGCGTGCGGCGGTATTTGCGCCCGCCGATGGACAGGTATTTAGCACAGGGGATACCATCTTGGTGAGAGTGGGGGCCACCGATACAATCAATATCTCAAGAATTGAAATTCGGCGTTTTGGCTATGTTATCGAGATTCTAGAAAACCCCAACAACAGCCCTAGTTTTGAGACCACCTATAGCTATATCCCCCGACAGGCGGGCACTCATCTGCTAGAGATTGTGCCCTATCGGGGGTCTTTGGTAGGCGATGCTGCATTTGTGGCGATTGAGGTGCGCTAGGGGCTAGACATTAAAGCGGATATTGAGAATATCGCCATCTTGCACAATATACTCTTTGCCTTCCATGCGCATTTTGCCTTTGGCTTTCACCTCGACCATGCTACCTAGTGCGATAAAATCGGTGTAGGGGGTCACTTCGGCACGAATGAAGCCACGTTGCAAGTCAGAGTGAATGACACCGGCTGCTTCGGGAGCAGTTGCACCCACGCGCACACTCCATGCCCGCACTTCATCGGGCCCTACGGTAAAAAACGACTGAATACTCATCAGCCGATAGGAGTCATGCACAATCCGCGCCGAGCTTGGCTCTTCAATGCCATACTCCGCTAAAAACATCTCGCGATCTTCGCCTTCAAACTGGGCAATTTCGGACTCAATTTTGCCTTGCAAGCCAGTTACCAGCGCGTTTTGGTGTGGATAGTTGATGACACTGGCGGGGTCTTGCCATGTTTCGCCCATATTCACCACAATGATCACGGGCTTCAGTGAAAGCAAGCCATACCCCCGAATGAGCTTGCGCTCTTCGTCGCTCATTTCTAAATCGCGCAAGGGCTTTTCGTCTTCTAGCTGCGTTTTCATGCGCTCCATTAATTCAGTTTCGATAGCATTGGCGCGTTTGTCAACAGTGCCACCTTTTTTAAGTTCTTGTTGCAGACGTTCTAGACGTTTTTCGACTGTCACCAAGTCTACCAGCAAGAACTCGCCATCTATCGTTTCAAGATCGCGGGCGGGATCAATCGTTACATAGGGATGCGGTACAGTATCGTCCTCAAAAGCACGTAATACATGCACGAAGCCATCTGCTTGGGCCAAGGCATTACGGAGGGGGCCGGTTAGGCCGCCTTCGCCAATACCTTTGTCTAGGCCGCCAATGTCGGTAAAGGTGACTGTAGCATAAGTGGTCTTTTTGGGTTGAAAAATGGCAGCCAACCGATCGATGCGCGGATCGGGTACGCTGACAGTAGACGGGGTAATCTCTAGCTTGCCACTAGAGACGGCGGCTGTTTCTAAGTTATTGCCCGTTAGGGCATTAAATACGGTGGTTTTGCCGCTATTGGGTAGGCCGATAATGCCTAGCTCCATAATTGTTTTCCTCCTGATTCAGCAGGCTACTATAGCGTCCAGCAGCAGCGCAATCAACGCCAAAAATTTAAACCAACGGAATCTTGAAGGTA
>CAZLPC010000240.1:4928-5214 GCA_964561305.1 uncultured Anaerolineae bacterium | reverse complement strand
ACAACCAACAATGTATCGCTCGCGTTTTTGGACAATGCGTCAATATGCAGGCTATGCCACCGCCGAAGAGTCAAACCAACGCTATCACATGCTCTTAAAAAGTGGGGCGCGTGGCCTTAGCGTGGCGTTCGATCTGCCCACGCAAATCGGCTATGATGCCGATGATCCGATGGCAATGGGCGAAGTCGGTAAAGTAGGGGTCTCTATTTGCAGCATCCACGACATGGCCCAACTGTTTCAAGGCATTCCGTTGGATCAAGTTTCGACAAGCATGACGATTAATGCG
>CAZLPC010000240.1:0-4918 GCA_964561305.1 uncultured Anaerolineae bacterium | reverse complement strand
CGCCCGCCACTGTTTTGCTGGCACTTTATATTGCAGTGGGCAAGCAACAGGGCGTGTCGCCCGATAAGTTGCGCGGCACAGTACAAAACGACATTCTCAAAGAATATATTGCACGCGGCACATATATTTTTCCGCCTAAACCCAGTATGCGCCTAATCACCGATTTATTTGCCTATTGCTATCAGGCTGTACCCAAATGGAACACCATTAGCATCAGTGGCTATCATATCCGCGAGGCAGGCTGCACCGCTGTGCAAGAAGTGGCCTTCACATTGGCAAATGGCATTGCTTATGTGCAAGCAGCCATTGATGCGGGCTTAAAAGTAGATGAATTTGGCGATCAACTGTCATTTTTCTTCAATGCCCACAATCAATTCTTAGAAGAGGTGGCGAAGTTTCGGGCGGCACGGCGTATGTGGGCGCGTATCATGCGCGATCGCTTTGGCGCAACCAACGATAAAGGCATGGCGCTGCGCTTTCATACCCAAACTGGTGGTAGCACCTTAACCGCCCAACAGCCCGAAAACAATATTGTGCGCGTGACCATGCAGGCTTTGGCGGCGGTGTTAGGGGGCACACAATCACTGCATACCAACAGCATGGATGAAGCCCTTGCTCTACCCACCGAACATGCTGTGCAAATTGCGCTGCGGACACAGCAAATTATCGCGTATGAAAGCGGAGTAGCCGATACTATAGACCCACTGGCCGGTAGTTATGTTATTGAGGCCCTAACTGATGAGATCGAGGCGCGGGCAATGGCCTACATCCAACAAATTGATGACATGGGCGGGGCCTTGGCCGCAATAGAGCAAGGCTTTGTTGGCGATGAGATCAACAATGCAGCCTATGCCTATCAACGCGCTGTCGAAAGTCACGAACAGACAGTGATTGGAGTGAATGAATTTCAAACCGATGGTGCAAATGAAGTCCCGATGGAAATTTTGCGCGTTGATCCGGCCATTGAACAAGCCCGTCGCGATCAATTAGCTCGTCTGCGCGCCCAGCGTGACAACAGCCGCGTGGTCGAAATTTTGGGACGCATTGAAGCCGCAGCACACACCAGCGAAAACTTGATGCCGTTATTTATCGAAGCGGTCGAGCGCGAGGCAACAATTGGCGAAATTTGTCGGGTGCTGCGCGATGTTTTTGGCGAATATCAGCCAAACGTCAGTATCTAGCTGATGAAGCGTCGAAACTAAACTGCTATAATACTGCCTCAAAACATATCCATACAAATAGGATACTTGAGGCAGTATGGTATTTTCTTCAGAACCCACCATTCAACCCGACGACACCCAGCCGCGCCAGCCCACACAAGCACTTGTGCCAGATCCAAGTTGGTCTACGCCACTTGATACACGCGGACTGATTTCATTTGATGATGAACCACTCCCTTCGCGTATTTCATGTTTTTTGGGCGGAATGATTATATTGGCAAGTGTCATGTTATGTGGCTTTATTGTGTTATTGAGTGCTGTGGCGGGCTATCAGGATGAGCTAGCCGCGATTCAGACCAATGAGGCCAAAGCCGTGCAGGCCACCAGTGCTGTCCAATATCAATTGGCCTTAGAAAATATTGCCAACGAGCAATATGAATTTGCCTATGAGCGCTTGTTGTGGGTTAGCACACGTCAGCCCAATAACTCCGATATTCAACAACAAATGGTACAAGTGGCTATGGTGCTGTCTTACACCCCCACACCTGCCGCCACCTATACACCGTCTCTAACCCCCACCGCTACTAACACGTTAACCCCAGAAATATCACCAACGCCAACCACTAGCGAGGTCGAGCTATATTTTAATCGCGCCACCAGCTTCTATAATTTCAGCCGTTGGGAAGATACCATCGCCGCGCTTGAGGTCGTTGTCTCTTTTGATCCGACCTATCGGCGCAACGAGGTTGATCAAATGTTGTTTAGGGCCTATAACCAGCAAGCGCGCATTTATTTTAGCGGTGGCAACCCTATTGACGAAGCAGGTGTAACAGGGTTGCCCGGCAACCAACTGTCGCGGGGATTAGTTTTATATAGATTAGCCTACCAAATGGTAGAAGCAGGTAAGCCAGTCGGAACTTTTAGCGATTTGGATGGCTTTACGGCTTTCTTTGTAGAGGGGTTTGTAACAGCTCGCCGCTATTTGGACGCGGGCCAAGCATCGTTGGCACTCCCTATTTTGCAAGAGTTATGCGACTTAAATTGCACATGGGGATATCGGGGCTTAAGTGTGCAGCAGTTACTCTCTCAGGCACAAGGCAGTTAAAAAACTTTTGAACCTATGGCAAAATAGTTGTGTATATCGCACAAAAGGCACGACCAAAAATCCACCAATATAAGGTGGTTGTATCAAGCACACGTATACATCAAGCAGCGCGGTGAAAGGAGTGGTGCGTTATCCGAGCACATCGGGAGCGCCAACACGCATGACAACAACAGATCGGGAACTGATTTGGCGATTAAGAGAACGGGATTTAAGCGCACTAGGTGATCTTTTTGAACGCTATCGCAATCAGGTTTATCGGGTAGCTCTAGCCATTGTGCGCGATCCGCAAGTGGCCGAAGATATTTTGCAAGATTGTTTTTTAAAGTTGCACGTTTATGCCCATCGCGTTGATCCAGAACGTCCACTGATGCCATGGTTATATCGGGTGACAGCCAACCTAAGCTATACTTATGTGTCGCGCCATCAAAAACGCAGTACCGACCTTGATCAAGTTGCCGAGCAGCTGTCGACACCCGGCGGCCAAGCCCCAGATCGTCTGACTGAACGTGCCGAATTGCAAAGCAACGTGCGTGCTGCTATCGAAAGTTTGGCCACCAATCAACGCATTGTGGTAATTTTGCACTATCTCGCCAATATGAGCCTACAAGACATTGCCGATGTATTAGGTTGTCCGGTTGGCACTGTCAAATCGCGGCTGCACTATGCCCGCGAGAAGCTGCGCCATGAGCTAGGCGCAATTGAAAATTTGTCCTCGGAGTATGCACATGGATATGTTTAATTTAAGCGCTAAACTAGACTCAAGCGAAAACGACGGGACCTTGAAGCGCCATATTCAAGAGGCTTTCCCGTGTGAGCCATCGCCAACACCTGCCACAACCTTGCTAGAGCGTATTTTAATTAAGGCCGAAGCAATGCCACAAGCCACGCCCGATTCGGATGCACAGTCTGAAGCCCCAGAGGTATCGCCTAGTGTGGCTATGCAACAACACCGCGCCTCTCAGCAAACCAATACCCTACAACGCCATACGCGCCAATTGCGCCATTTAAATTGGCAACTCTATCATCAATATCTTGAGCGCCCGCTTCATAAAGCCAATGTTGGATCGGGCATTCAGTTTTAAGCCCAGCTTTTCTATAATGGTTGCATAATAAAATCACATTAACCATCCCCTGATCTTGCATCGGGGATGGTTGATGTTGCATTTTGTCAATTGCCTGTTTAGTTATTATCCCTACAATGGTGGGTGTGGACGGTTCTGTTTAGTAAAAGGAAAACACCGTGAACGACAACACCGCATCAACACGTCCCCAAGTTAACATCAATAGAACGTGTTTTGTATGTAGTACAACCTTAGTAGATGATGCCATCTATTGTCATCGGTGCGGTACAAAGCAACCGCCCCCAACGCTTGTTTTGCGCTCGGACGAACGCACCTACACGCTAAATGACATAAGCAAAGTATGGGTTGTTGGGCGCACAATAGAGCCAGCCGGAAACTATGTTGATGTTGATTTGGGCGAGACTGGCGGCAAGCAGGGCGTTTCGCGCCGTCATGCCGAATTGACCTTTGATGAACACAACTATTTTTGGAGCCTGCGCGATGCCAGCAGCCAATATGGCACATTTGTAGATGAAGTGCAGCTTCAACCCGAAATTTTCACGCCGATTAGACACGGGCAAACGCTGCGCTTTGGTGGCATTGCACTAAGTGTCGAATTTCAATATTAAACACACTACACATCATAGATAAGAAGGGGAGATTATGGATAATCAAAATCCGACCACACCCAGTAATCCTGAAGAGCAAGAAAACAAAAAAATAGATCCTTTTTCTGAAACTCCATCTACGTCGTCTGATGACATGATGAAGACCATGATAGATCAAACCACGGCCGCCTCTACTGCGCCCGAAGAGGAAAGCACAACGGCTGCCTCTACTTCTGCGCCCAAGTATGATCCGTATGCAACGCAGTTTACGCCAGTAAACGAAGAACCTGCTGTAAACTATGATCCATATGCAACGCAGTTTACCCCCTCTAGTGAAGAAGAAAAGTCGGCGATTGCAGACGCGGCAACCAAACGCAAAACCCAAGAAGGCCCTGCTGCCCCCAAGACATCGCCCATCGCTGAAGGCCGCAAAATTCCGCAACTAAACCTGAATAGCCTTAATCTTCCTTCTACTTCGATTGTGCCCAAGCTAGGCTTGTTGCCATTAACGGCTATCTATGCGCTCGTAATAGTGTTGTCGGCACTAGGGCTGGCGTGGTTTATGCGTTTTGCGGGGATTTTGCTGTTGTATGGCGATATTAGCATCATCCGCACGATATTAGGCATTGTTGGTGGAGGTTTGGCAGTTGGCTTGTTGGCAGCCCTAAAGTATCTACCCCAAGTAAGCGGCTTGCAAGAACGCTTCGACAGCCTTGATCTGGCACAGCGCCCCATCACAGAACCTATTATCGAGCCGCGAGCCAAGCTCAATTTTTGGTTTTTTGTGTTTGCTGGTGTTTTTGTTCTGGCGGCTTTGTTGCTGGGCTTCTTAACCACCGAGCAAGCAGCGATGATTCAATTTGATGGCGACGATGTAAATGTAGACCGCGCCCGCGAAAGCCAAGAAGATACTTTTAGTGACATAGCTTTTCGTGACATTACACCAACCCGTGGCAAATTAGAGAGCGAACTACTCACTATTGA
>CAZLPC010000239.1:0-5232 GCA_964561305.1 uncultured Anaerolineae bacterium | reverse complement strand
GCCAGCCTGATACCTGCCAACGAATTTACTTCGCCAATCATACAAGCCATCTTGATGCGGTTGTGTTATGGTCGGCCCTGCCCACCGAATTGTATCAAGAAACCGAAACCATCCGTAGCCAGTATCTAAACAATAGCAATCCATTATCTTAATATCAAAAGGCAGATGGCTTCAGAACAAAGCCGTCTGCTTTATAAAGACAATGCCACCCCAATTGCAATAGCCCCACCAAATATAATCCACATCACCACACTGATGATTACTGCCAGATCCGGTAGTTTGATGGCAATTAAGCCGAAATATAAAAAAAATGTATAAAGCGGCATATAGGGGATAAAAAAGAGCCATGCGAAAATGCCATATAGCGGTTGTTTAAATCTAAAAGCATAAAGCGCAAAAAGCAGCCCGATGCCCCAAGACACCCAACGGGGCATCAAGAAAGAAGGCGCTATGTTATAGGCATCTACTTGGGGGATTAAGGTGTCTTCTACGGCTTCAAGCATATTAGGAACCCATTGCCCCCAAGCAATTCCAGACAACACCAACATCACAATGACACCAATCAAAGCCTTAATTTGTTGGCGAGGAGCCTCGCCGATATATGCACCAAGTGCCACTTGCGGCTTAACCAATAACAAAAACCCACCTAAATAAGGCGATACCAATAGTCCAAGGTATACAATCCAGTCAATGTTGACCTCTAAGGCCACATCAAAAGCAATATACGATGAACAAGCCAACCAAACCTGCCGCGACGCGCCGCCATACTGATGAATCACGAGCGCCAATAGGCTAAAGGTTATCCATAATTGAACCAGCACCGCAATAGGTAATGACACCAAGCTAAAGGGGGCCAAAATAACAGCTGCCCACGGTGGGTTTACATAACGGGGGATGGCCCACGGATAATCAAATTGTTTGCCAACTTGGGTAAAATTAGATTGTTGGTCATACCACGGCTCTTGAATAAGTCCAGAGGGATGAATAATCAACACCACCACCAAAAACCAAAATGTAGACGAGAATAATGCGATGGCCAACGACCGCAAAATGCCTTGTTGCAAATAACGACTCAGTACAGCATCAAAATTGGTCTTTCGACGCAAATCAGCAATCCATTTTTGGTGATAGTGGTGTTGCATCTACTTTTCTCAATTGTCAGCTAAAAGTCAATCACTAGCAGTTTAGCATAGTCGCCGATCTACTTGCAGTGTGATAACATAAAATTACACAAGCCATAAGTCAGGACCATTCCCTACTGATGAAAAATTTGATGAATGTGATGCGTCGTCTGTGGCAACTCGGCTGGTTGCGGGTTGGAATCCAGCTTGTTTTTTTTGCCATTATCGGCTATTTCATGGTGCGCTATATTAGCGCTCAATGGGAGCAGATAGATGAAGCCCCTCCTAAGCTCAACATTCCCCTATTGATAGTAGCCCAGCTTGGCGTGCTTATTAGCATGGGTATACAGCCTTTCGGCACATGGCTGATCATTCGTGGCTTGGGTGGCAATCTCTCTAAGCCCCAAGTGTGGCAAGCCTTCTTTCTTGGGCAAATTGCAAAATATCTGCCCGGTAGTTTATGGTCATTGCCCAGCCGCGGGTTCTTATATAACCAACGTGGCCTAGAGGGGCAACGTAGCATTGAAACAGTTATCTGGGAAACAGGGTTGGCCGTAGTAGCCGCTACTCTTGTCGGTATATTGACCATTCCCTTGCTCCTCGACTCCATCTATCTGCCATTGATTATGCTAGAAATTGGTGGGTTTTCGGCAGTTTTTTCACTCGCCAGTATATTGCTTCGTCAGCGTGGTTTTAACACTTGGTTGCGTAAACATATTCCCTTTGCAAAATCGCTCCTAGCTATTTTTCCGTATCTGTCGCCGAAGATTATGCTACAAGCACTGGGGCTTTATATTGTGCAGTGGGTGATTATGGGGGCCAGCTTTGTGGGCATTGTGTTGGCCTTGGGCGCAGACCTATCGGCCCTAGAAACCTTGCAAACCATTGGCTTGTTTCCGTGTGTGTGGGCAGTGGGGTTGCTCATCATAATTACACCGGGGGGCATAGGCATCCGTGAGGCCCTCATCACTATTGCACTGGGCAATATTGTCAACGATCCCTTGCCACTTTATGCGGCGGTGATTGCACGATTGTGTTGGACAGCCGCCGAAGTGGTGAATATTGTGCTTAGTAGCTTGGCTTTTGGACAAGAAAAACGCCAACTGGCCACCCTAGCGCCCACCGCAGCAGGGTTAAGGGTAGAAACCAGTGGCGAATAGGGACATGCTTACGACAAATCGCGGATGGCACGCCCCAACAACACCAAAAAGATGTCTATGCCATATTCAAAAGCAATATAAGGACTTGGGCCGGTGCGGCAAACAATTTCTAGCCCGGTTTGATAAGGGCGTACATCCATCACACGGTGCAGGTTTATATCGGCGCTTGTGGTTGCCCCCCGCAACGCAACGCGGCGGTTGGTCAGATAGGCCATCCCTTCATCAATTGCTTGCCATTGCTCTAGCGTAGGCTGTTCATCAACGCTTTGTAAGGGCTGATAATCGGCTTTGAAGAAGCGAATATTACCAATTCGCTCACTAAGGGCTTGGCGTTCGCGCTCATACCAATTTACAGCAACCGACAGATAACACCTTTCGCCAGGTTCTAATTCAATTGGAATATCATATAGCTCAGGCAATTTACCATTTTCAATTACCCAATACAACCGATATTTATTGAGAACGGAGTGGTTGTTGTCTGAGATGTCAAGATCGACACCTAAACTGCGTGTAATGGCATTTAGTTCGCGTTCTTCGTCTGGCGATAAACGTTCATCATCAATGATATTTTCAAAGAAGGCCCGCAAATGATCAGCCGCTTGACGTTCATAAATACGTTGCGCGATTTCATCGGGCAGACGCAAATCGCGTTGCAATTTCGCTAAAAATTCACGCTCTGCATCATCTAAGCGCCCATCGGCCACGGCCTCGCTTACACTTTCATGATAAATGGCTTGCACCACCGCCTCATGAATTTGCTCCACTGTTCGATCATTCAGGCCCAACACAATTTTGAGATGAGCCAAATCTTCGGCTTCGGCCTCACTAATCACTTTATCGGCTAAACAATGTTGCAGATAATCGCGATAAAATTCGGCCAAAGTTTCTGCAAACTCGGTATATGGGTTTACTTGATAGGTTACAGCGATAATTTGAATTTGGGCTTCACTAATACGCCGAATCAAGCGTTCTTGATTAGCTGTGTCTAGCAAAGCCACAACTTCTTTCAAAGCACCTTCAAAATCTGGACGTTCCATGCTGCCCCCTTACTGTTCTGGCTAATGTTGGGTCGAGCCGCGTTCTAGGCCCGCCAGCAAACTTCGCAGGTTGTCGTAGTCTTCAAGAATACGGCCTGCGCCACGTGCCACACATGTCATAGCATCTTCGGCCAGCCACACGCGCACATTCACTTCTTGGGCGATACGCTCGGTTAGGCCTTTAAGTTGGCTGCCTCCTCCTGCCATACAAATACCGCTTTCCATAAGGTCAGAGACCAATTCGGGCGGTGTTTCGTCTAGCGCATCACGGATAGTATCTACCAAAATGCCGACTGAGCCAGCAAGGGCCTCGCGCATTTCAATAGATGATATTTCGCGGGCTTCGGGCAAGCCCGTGATCAAGTTGCGACCACGCACAATGGTGGTTCGCTCTTCAAGCAACGGATACGCCGATCCAATTTCGATCTTGATGCGCTCGGCGGTACGCTCTCCGATCAGCAAATTATATTTAGAGCGCATGTATTGAACGATGTCTTCGTCCATTTCATCACCCGCCACCCGAATGCTGCGGCTAATGACAATGCCCCCTAATGAGAAGACGGCCACCTCGGTTGTGCCACCTCCAATATCCACAATCATGCTACCGCGTGTCTCTTGGATCGGCAAGCCAGCCCCAATTGCAGCGGCAACTGGTTCTTCCACCAGAAAAGCCTCGCGGGCTCCGGCGCTCATTGTTGCGTCATAAACGGCGCGTTTTTCGACCTCGGTTACACCAGAGGGAATGCCGACCACCACACGCGGGCGTGGGATAGGCACCCAGCTTTGTTGGTGGGCTTTTTCTATAAAATAATTGAGCATAGCTTCAGTAATCTGAAACTCGCTGATTACCCCATCACGAAGCGGACGCACCACTTGTATTTTACTGGGCACTTTGCCCGACATTTCTTTGGCTTCTTGCCCCACAGAAAGGGGGCGGCGTGTTTTCTTGTCTATGGCCACATAGGATGGTTCGTTAATCACGATACCCTTGCCACGCACACTCACAAGTGTGTTGGCAGTCCCCAGATCAATCCCAATATCCAAAGAAAACAGCCCTAGCAGCCAGTCAATTGGACTAACCACAGATGCGGTGTCTCCTTGCTACTTCCAAGGAAGCATAAAATTCTAAGTTGATGAACATTACCGTGCGGCGCTATTGTACTGCTGTGGGCGGTGTTTTCCAAACATCAAGTTCGTCGCTAGCTGATTGAAGTTGTGATATACTGCACACAGATGCGTTTAATTCTAGACTAAAAGCTAATGGATCATACTAAAAAATCTACACAAAAGCATGGGGAGAAGTACACGCCATCCCCACATATTGCTGACAAAATAGCCGCCAACCGCCAAGGTTTATTAACCCCTATCCAGCGTGCGCCGCTTATTACTGCGGCGCTGGTCTCTGGCATTGGCTTGGCGATTTTTAGCCTCATCAGCCTTATTATGCTGTGGGGGCTTATCCAAACGCTACCCTTTACAGGATTTTTTGGCCTATTTATATTGTTCTTTTCGGGCGGCAGCATGTTCTTTTTGGTAGTTGTACTTTATACCAATGCCCAGATGTTTGTGCCCGAAGCCTTTAATCCCTCTGCTGTGAAATGGACACGCGGCCCACTACGATTAAAGTTTGCTGAACGTGAGCGCCCCGAAATGCCGTTCGTCTATATCATCAACGACTATAGCTTTGCACCATTTTTGCCCCCCCGCGAAACCCCGCTAGAAGAAGGGCGCGAGTATATTGTGTACTATACGCCCCGCAGCCGTCTGTTGTTAAGTATTGCCCCTGCTGATCAACCCGATTCGGGCGATTGGATGCCCATCGAAGCACCTACCAAAGCCTAGCTATTGGGCATTGTTAAGTGCATTTTGGGCTGCCGACAATAGCCAGGTGTTTTATCAGCAAAAACGTGCAGG
>CAZLPC010000238.1:4014-5256 GCA_964561305.1 uncultured Anaerolineae bacterium | reverse complement strand
TAAAGGCAGGGAGCAGTGTTGGCAGCCAAAAAATAATATAGGTTAGCCCAGCCGCCACCCAATACCACCAATAGTGTTTCCAGCGTGCAACTATCCATTGAAGTCCGTTTTGGGCCTTGGTTTGGGTATGATGCCCAAGTGTAAATACGGCCAAAATCGGCAACAGCACCGATGCAAAGCCGACGGTTACCTTAGCCATTGAGGCCAGTGCTGCCAACCCACCCGCAATAATTCCCCACCGATAGCTGGGTGATTGGGCCAAGCGGACACACGCATAAGCTGTAAGCGTCGCTAGCGCGCCTGCCATACCATCTGCCAGCGCCATTCGCTCATAAAACAATGCAAATGGCACAAGTGCATAAAAAATAATCGTCACCAATGCTGCCTCAAGCCCAAATAAGCGCCGCGCCAAGGCAAAGGCCGCCGCCGAACCAACCAGCGAAAACAACGCTACTGCTGTCCGTGACACATGCAGCGCCACCTCGCGCTCTGGATGAAACGGCGCAAGATAGACATAAAGCAAAAATTTGCCGTTGCTTTCCTTAGCAGGATGCACGCCATCTAATATGGCTGCGGCACGGGTAATATGGCGGTTTTCGTCCCAAAAAAAGGCTTGTTGGGTAGGATTGTTGGCGCGTATGGCGACCTGAATGAGCAAAATGATGATAATCATGCCATAAATGGCAAGTGGATGTTTTGGCATAAAAATGCTGTCCTTAGGCTGGGTGGCAATATGCGCCTGCTTATCATAGCGACATAAAAAATAAGTCACAAGGCTTGCCATTTAACCGTATCAAGGTCACAATACAAGTGGTTTTGGTGCAACCTACAAAGGAAAAAGCTGTGCTAAAAGTCAAGGTTACTGTTCCCGCTACCAGTACAAATTTTGGACCCGGCTTGCGCGTGGTGGGCTTGGCCCTTACATTGCGGGCATCGGTTGAGATGACGGTGCGGCAAGACGGGGCAATGCAAGTTCATCTTGATGGCGAGCTAGCCGATGTAATGCCTAAAGGCTTTGAAAACCCGGCCTTGCGTGCTGCCATTAAGGTCTTTCAACGCTTCGAGCGCGCACCTGCTGGCTTTGACTTAGAGATTAGCAGCGAGATTCCGTGGGATGCAGGCTTGGGAGCAGAAGCAGCGATTCAAATGGCAGCGCTTGTTGCCGCCAATAACATAATTCAAGCCGATTTGAAGCGCGATGATGTAATTGCGATGTCGCGTGACTTGGGGATTGCAGGTACA
>CAZLPC010000238.1:0-4004 GCA_964561305.1 uncultured Anaerolineae bacterium | reverse complement strand
CAAGAGGAACAATTTGTCTATCATAACTTAGATATTGTGCCCCTAAAAATTGTCGTAGCGGTTCCATTTCTGCCCGATTATCAAGGTGATCAAATTGGTTTTCCCAGTTTGGTATCATTGGATGAAGCGGTTTATAACATGGGGCAAACGGCACTAAT
The DNA here is from genome assembly GCA_964561305.1 of uncultured Anaerolineae bacterium. GTDB lineage: Bacteria > Chloroflexota > Anaerolineae > Aggregatilineales > J027 > J027. The sequence goes on along the minus strand of CAZLPC010000238.1, from coordinate 3,846 downwards.
GATCGAGGCGCTGCGGCGTGGCGACTTCGACTTGCTGCGCCAAAGCATGGGTGATCTATTGCACCAACCCAATTATATTGGCCAAATTCCAGCTTTTGAGGCAGTTAGCGCGGCCGCCAAAGAGTCGGGGGCAATAGCCACTATTTTATCAGGAAAGGGCCCCGCGTTGTTGGCGATTGCCGAAAACTTCCACGAGTCCATCGCAGAATCTATGGTTGAAGCCTTCGCCGAGGATGAAATTGCTGCCGATACCTTTGTGGTGGGTATAGACCGCCAAGGGATTACTGTCAGCATTACCGACCAATAGTCATGGATTCTTTAGCGTTCGGCAACGATGTGCATATAAGGCCCCAACTCTCTTATAGCCGGAATCCGATCCATTATAGGACTGAATTTCACCATATCGCGTTTCCATGTAAGCGCGACAATGTTTTTAAAGCCATGTTTTTGTAGCTGTTTTTTCACCCATGAACTATTGGTTGCTGTTACTGCGTCAAAATCGGGTTGCCACTCATCGTTATATTCAAGATGGTAATTTTCTAAGCGATACCAGTGCTTATTTTGTCCAGTCAAATAGAGCCATAGGTTACGTGGTAAATAGCGGCCAAAGCTAGGGCAATAGACCCTTCCGATATAGTTTGGGCCAGAAACAATAACGCGCTGTCGGGACACACGGCACATTTCTGCCAGCAAAGCCTCTGGATCAGGAATATGCTCAAGCACATCATAGCAACACACAACATCATAGCTTTGCGCTTTGAAAGGCATTCGCGTTGCATCGCCAACAATACCATGCAGGTTCTGTTCTTTTGCTTTAGCAATGGCATAATATGCAATGTCGAAGGGAACATAGGCATCAACTTTGCTGTTGCTTTGCAGGGGGCGTGTGCCAGCCCCGACCTCTAGTACATTGCCAAACAAGGCTTGCCAATAGACATCTGTTAACCAATTGTCTAATGGACGATTTCGTTTTTGATGATAGATTTCGTAGAAAGACTTTATTTGTTCTGTTAGCTCGCGGTTTTCAGACATTTGTGTAGAGCGCATCTCCATTTGCTAAATCTATTCAGAAAAAAGCCTAAAAGCGGAATCATTGTATTCTAAAGTGAAGTATTAGGTCACAAATTAATAAAATTGCACAAAGCGACATACCCAACAATTGGTTATATCGCTTTGTAAGACAAAATCAGTTTAGCTAATCTTCTTCAACGCGCAAGATGGCTTTGTCGCTATGCACACCCACCAAGATAATATCATGCCGACCCAGATCAAAGGTTTGGCCGTGCAAAAGCGTTGTTTTGGCTACACGCGGCGACAAGACCATAATATCTACTGCGCCGGGCCGAATATCCACAACCTTAATGCCGACTTTGTTCACATTTCGCGACTCGCCCTTTTTGAAAACAGCCTCGTTAGGGTTGCGCTCGGCTTCTTGCAGGCGGGTGGCCGAAAGGGTTAAGGCATCGGTGTGGCCCACATGGGCATCGGCATTAATGCCATCGGCGATCATTTCTTCGGTCTCATCAATGTATTCTTTGGGCTTTCCTTTTACAACACTGATGCCATAGGCCTGAAACCACTCACTCTCAAAGTCAAAACTGGTTACACGCACCCGATAGTCACCTTTGCGATGATATTTCCCATCGAGCTTCACCTGCCACACTTCAGCATCGTCGCCATCAACCGAGACCAAAAACTCGGCATAGCGTGGTTTTTTGAAGTTGCGGCTACCTTCTTCCACCCGTTCGCCCACTTCTAGGCGCATATCGCCAAACCGCAACACATCTTGGCCATGGTAGACGCGGGGGCGGTCATTGATGACGGCATATTGGCGTACCAACATAAAGTCATAACCTGCATTTTTGACAGGATCGGCCACTTGCATGGCCTGATCGCCCCAACGGACATCAAGCACTGCTTCCATAACGCCATCGGCGGGGGCTTTGTCGCGCCCACCAAAGAATAAAAAGCGTCGCCGACCTCCCTCGCCGGGCATTTTTACGCCTATATCACGCAAAATAAAGGTATAGCCTTGGGCGGTGGCGGCTGCGCCCAACGGAATGGCCAGTTTTGTTACGCCATCGGGGCCTTGCACTTCAATTTCGGCACTGTCATCGGTTACGCTTTGCAGGCCAATGTCGAGGATGCCTGCCTTAACAGTTTGATACTTTTTAGAAAGATCGAGGCTGCGCTCAACGCTTACTACATCAAATTCCATCGGGTTGTCTCCTTTAATTTATCGCTCACTAGAGATGCCATCTAATACTATACGGCGGAAATGGGGCTACGCCAAACAGCCTAGCCTTGCATTTTGCATCTCCTCTACGCACAATGATGCACGGCAAACAGTGGTTAATCGTCACGGAATATCGGTTTTGGTTGTGGAATAATGGTTGTGCATCAACCGAATATTTAGGAGTCTTATCCCTTATGTCGAAAATAATCATGGTCGTTGTTATCGTTGCAATAGGGGGGTTTTTGTTATTTGGGCTAGCTGGCCAGCAGTCTGCTGCCGATGCACAAGACAACCCTACACCCACTCCTACGCTTGATCCAGACCTGCCCGCCAACTATCGGGTAGAAAAAGTACTTGATGCGTCGTGGCCAATTGCCCTAGATTGGACACCCGACGGGCGCATGTTTTTTACCGAGCGTTTTACTGGCTATTTGCGCGTGGTTAATATTGATGGCACGCTACAGCCTGATCCCGTTTGGGTGTTTCCGGTTTCGACAGAGGGTGAGCGGGGTTTGTTGGGTGTTGCCGTATCACCAGATTATGAGCAAACGGGCCATATTTATGTGTATTATACTAGGGTGGCCGGCGATGGTTTTGCGGTTCCGGTTAATCGTATTGTGCGCCTAACTGAAGCTAATGGCCAAGCCAGCGATCCGGTGGTGATGTTGAATGTACCCTTAACAACCAATAACCTGTGGCATCAGGGCGGCAATATCCACTTTGGGCCCGATGGTATGTTGTATTTGGCAATTGGTGAATATTATCAGCCAGCTTTGGCGCAAGACATTACCGCTATTCCCGGCAAGCTCAACCGCTTTCAGGTCGTGGGCGATACGCTTGTGCCTGCACCCGATAACCCGTTTCCTAATAGTGCAACATTTGCCTTTGGGCTACGCAACACCTTTGACTTTGACTTTGACACATTTACTACCACCCATACCCAAATCTTCGCTACTGACAACGGCCCCGATTGCGATGATGAGTTTAATTTACTGGTGGCAGGTGGTAATTATGGGTGGCGGCCCGGTTATCCTTGCGATGCAGCCCGCCCGCAAAATTTGGGGCAATATATTTATCCGTTATGGTACACCAACCCCACCGAAGCACCAACGGGCGTGGCGCTCTATCGTGGCACTCGTATCCCGCAATGGCAGGGGCAAGTTTTCTTTTGTATGTGGAACACAGGTAAGATGCGGCGGGCCATACTCGATCCATCTCGTACATTTATCACTGCGGTGCGCGAGGTGAACCTGCAAGGGAGCAGTTGTACTATCGAAGTTGAAGACGGCCCCGATGGCGCACTCTATTTCACCAACCAAAACGGTATATGGCGCATTGTGGGCCAATAAGCTACACACCACCAGTAAGTCTAGTTTTTTTGAAGGATACGCTTCTAATGAGCGATAACTATCAGCCAATATGGGCACGAGAAAACACCGTTCAACGCCCACGCATTGATGATCCCTTGCAATATCAGGCTCCTGCCGCCGATGATGGTGTGCAATCGTGGGATCAGGCATGGCAGCAACGCGCTAGTTCGCCGCGTGGCCCACGCCGTCGGCCACCGTTGATGATACGTTTGCTAAAATTGATGTTGACAGTGGGCGCGG
>CAZLPC010000237.1:0-5268 GCA_964561305.1 uncultured Anaerolineae bacterium | reverse complement strand
CTCTGAGGTTTCGGCCTTAGCTCGTCCAGCTTCAGTTAAAAGCCATGTCCCATTAGCCGCTTTGACCAACCCTTGATGAGCGAGTTGATTGAGGCCCAAAAGCGCCGTCCGTCCACGCAAGCCCACTAAGAATGTTGCATCTATGGGCTTACTCAAGTCTTGATGGCTTTGTCCATAGCGATACATATCACGTAAGACGTTTTCGGCAGCAAAGCGACGACGATCTAGGCGTTGTTGTCGCCATGACCACAACAAACCTCGTTCTGGAGCCAGCAATAATGAGACCAGCACCAACCCAAACGCTACCACAATAATAAGCGGCCCCGTGGGCAAGCCAGTATCGAGGGCGCTTAATATTGCACCGACCGACCCCGCTAATGCGCCAAACAATCCTGATAAAATAACTGTATGTTCAAGCTGATTTGTCCATTGACGCGCAGCCACAGCCGGCGCAATCAGCAAACCCACCATCAAAATTACACCCGCCAATTGTAGCCCCAGCACAATTGCCACCACAATCAGCGTCGAAAGCATCATATCGAGCAAGCGCACGCGAAAGCCGTTGGCGGCAGCAAATTCATAGTCAAAGGTAATCAGCTTAAACTCTTTCCAAAACAGCGCCAATACCACCATGATCACTGTGCCAATGACGATTATCAGGTTTACATCTTGGCGCACAATGGCGGCAGCTTGCCCAAAGATAAACTTATCAATGCCCGCTTGGCCTGCATCGGGGCGGCGCTGAATGTAAGATAGCAAAGCCACACCAAAACCAAACCATGAAGCCAACACAATACCCATGGCGGTATCTTGCTTAATGCGGGTGGTGCGCGTGATGGCATTGATAATCCATACCCCCAGCCAGCCTGCTATGGCGGCCCCCACCAACAACCACCCCAACGAGCGCCCCGCCAACAAAAAGGCAATGGCTACGCCGGGCAATGCGGCATGGGCCACGGCATCCCCCACAAGACTTTGTTGGCGCAACACCGCAAAGCTGCCCAAAACGCCACTAATCAACCCCAGCAACGCCCCACCGACCGTTACAACCCGCAGCGTATATTGATAATCGGCTCCTAGAAAAACGATGCTGATTGGAATGAAAGCGATGTTGAGGGCAATCGTGATCGTGACAAGCCACCCAAAACGGCGATTTGTATGTGAAAGCATGGCTAATCTCCGCCCGCCAGCACAACTTCGCGCTGTTCCATGAAGGCCACACGCCCACCATAAGCCTGACGCAAATTGTCGGATGTAAAGGTGGTAGCGGTGGGGCCGCTGGCCACCAATTCCACATTTAACAGCGCCACATAGTCAAAATATTCTGTCACTGTTTGCAAGTCATGATGTACCACGATCACAGTTTTGTTACGCGCCCGCAACTCGCGCAGAATACCAATAATGGCACGTTCGGTCACAGCATCTACCGCCGCAAAGGGCTCATCCATAAAATAAAGTTGGGCATCTTGCACCAGTGCCCGCGCCAAAAAGGTGCGTTGTTGCTGCCCGCCCGACAGTTGGCTGATTTGGCGGCCTGCAAGATCGGCAATACCCACTTGTTCGAGTGCATCAAGAGCCAGTTGGCGTTCGCGCCGACCGGGGCGCTTAAACCATCCCAATTGACCATAAAGACCCATGATTACGACATCTACTACTGAGGTAGGAAAGTCCCAATCTACGCTACCCCGCTGGGGCACATAGCCCACCAAATCGCGGGCGTGCTGATAAGGCTTGCCGTAAAATTCGACTGTGCCAGCTGCACGCGGAATAAGCCCCAGCGCAGCTTTAATCAAGGTACTCTTGCCAGCCCCATTGGGGCCCACAACCGCGGCTAGCACTCCTTCTGGCACATTCAGATCAACATCCCATAACACCGGGCGGCTATTGTAGGCCACCGTTAGATCTTCTATATGAAGTGCTGATGATGTTTTCATAATTTTTTGCCTTGCACTAAATGATAATGACAAACTCCAAAAAAATTTTTAGGTGTATCGAAAACAGTATAGCGCGCCAATCTAAAAATTCTATAAAAATACTCCCCTCATCATGCTGATGAGGGAGCTTTAATACTACTGATCTAGCGTCAATAATTCTTCGTCGGGTTGGGCTGTCAATTCCTCAGGCCATGTGGGCACTTCAAAGCCAAACGATTGCAGAATAGTGATCACGTTTGTGCCGATCATGCCGACATAAGTGCCGCTAAAAGTATTTGGTTCGCCCATAGCATCTGCAAATAGTTCGCGCACACCAATTTCAATCGTCCAACCACGGGCGGCTGCACCTTCTTGCACCGATCGCACCGTATTGATCGGCACACTACTCTCGATAAACAACACCGGAATTTGATTGTCTATCACGAAATCAATCACCGATTGAATGTCGCCTACGCCAGCCTCATCTTCAGTGCTAACGCCTTGCACAGACTGCAAACCCAAGTCAAAGGCTGCGCCAAAATATTGGAAAGCGTCATGAGAAGTAACGATGTAACGTTGCTCTTCAGGAATTTGGGCCAGCGCCTCAAAACCCCATTCATAAAGCACCTGTAACTCGGCAATATAAGCTTCGGCATTGGCCATATAAATGTCGGCGTGGTCAGGGTCAAGTTGGGCCAAACGCGCAGCTAAGGCTGCGGTGGTCAGTTCCCAATTGCGTGGATCGAACCAAAAGTGTGGATCATCGGTGGGTGTGGTGTTCTCGTCTTTGATAAAGCCGCCTAACACAAAACCAGCATCTTCAACGGGCTGAGAAAGTGCAAAAATACTTACACCACGTTCACCCAGTGTTTCAAAAACCACGTCAAATTGGCCCTCTAGGTTAAGTCCGCTATAGATCACCAAATTGGCTTGGTTCATGGCCCGTATATCGGATTCAGTGGGCTGATACAAATGGGGATCGACCCCCGCCCCCATCAGTGCCGTAATATTCACTGCACCATCTGGCACACCTGCGGTCAAAATCTCAGCCAAGTCAGCGGCTTGGGTGGTGGTGGCTACAATATTCAGCGTATCGCTTTGTGCTTTTGCTACCGATGCGTTAAATTTGGTAGGCAAAAGCGATAGCATCAGTAGAGTTAAAATACTCAAAATGAGCATTTTTTTCATGGTACGATTTCTCCTTTAGACTGATCTTATCTATTTTTTAGATTAGTCTAAAAATAGCATATTTCAAATTTAGTGTCAACAACAATTTAGAATAAAGGAGCATCAAAACAATGCGAATTGTCTCGCTATTACCCAGTAGCACCGAGATTGTGGCGGCACTTGGCATGGCGAATGAATTAGTGGCGCGGTCGCACGAATGCGACTTTCCGGCCCATATCAAACAATTACCGGCCATTACTGCACCAAAATTTAATCCTAATGGCCGCAGCTATGAAATCGATCAGCGTGTAAAAGCAATTTTGCAAGAATCCATCGCCGTTTATACCGTAGATGCCGATCAATTAAAGGCCCTTCAACCTGATATTATCGTCACCCAATCTCAATGTGATGTGTGCGCGGTCAGCTTTGAAGAGGTAAAACGCATCACCTGTGATTGGCTAGACACCAACGCGCAATTGGTGGCCCTAGAACCCAATTCGCTGGCGGATGTTTTTAGCGACATTCAACGGGTCGCCGATGCTTTGGGCGTTGCAGAGCGTGGGCAACAAGTCATCAGCAACATGCAGCAACGTATGAACAACATTGCCGAGCAAAGCGCATCACTTCAGCGCCCGACAGTAGCTACTATTGAATGGATTGATCCCCTAATGGCGGCGGGTAATTGGATGCCGACATTGGTTGAAATGGCGGGTGGGATGAATATATTTGGCGAAGCGGGCAAGCACTCGCCATGGATGGAATTTGAAGCCTTGCAAGCCGCCGATCCTGATGTGATTGTGGTGATTCCATGCGGCTATGACATGCCCACTACCCTACGCGAATTGCCTGCCTTAACCCAACGCAAGGGCTGGCAACAACTAAAAGCTGTGCAAACTAATCAAGTTTATGTTGCCGATGGCAACCAATATTTCAATCGGCCCGGGCCGCGCTTGGTAGAATCATTAGAAATTTTGGCTGAAATCTTGCACCCTCAAGCCTTTGCTTTTGGGCACGAGGGCGCGGGCTGGCAACCGCTAGGGGTTGCTTTGGGGCAATAAACGGCGCACTGCCTCTACTAAAATGCGATGTTCGGTGGCGTGCATTCGTTCGGCGAAGCTGTCGAGGGTATCGGTGGGCAAAAACGGCACAATCTCTTGCACAATCACGTCGCCAGCATCTACTTCTGGAATAGCATAATGCACCATACAGCCACTGCGATCTATTTCACCGTTTTGATAAGCTGCAAAAGCACGTTCGATGGCTTGCGTGCCATCAAATTGGCCGGGCAAGGCCGGATGCAGGTTGATCACTTGGCGCGGAAAAGCGTCTAAAAACGTGGGGCCAAGAATGTGCATCCAACCAGCTAATACAATCAAAGTGGGGTTATAAGGCAACAATGCCTCTGCCAGAGCCCGATCATAGTCTTGGCGCGTATAGCCCTTGTCTAAAAATGATTTCAGCGTAAGTGTCAGTGTTGGAATGCCCGCTTGCTGGGCCCGTACAAGCCCATACGCCGACTTGCGATTAGAGACCACTAAATCAATAGTAGTGGGCAACAACCCATCGGCCACAGCAGCTATCAACGCTTGCAGATTAGAGCCATTGCCCGACACCAAAACAACAATCCCCATCTGGCTAGCCCTCAATCCGCACGCCGCTATGGGTATCCACAACATAGCCCACCGCATAAGTGGCTTCGTCTAGGGCCAATTGTGCAGCCCGCAATTGAGTTAACGGCACAACCACAATCATCCCCAAGCCCATATTTAACACCCGAAAGATCTCATCTTGCTCTACTTCGCCATAAGCCTGAATCATCTTAAAAATTGGTAAGACAGGCCATGTACCCATCCGCAAAATGGCCCCCAAACCATCGGGCAAAATACGTGGCAAGTTTTCGATAATGCCCCCACCTGTAATATGGGCAAGGCCACGCAGGTCAATACCAGCATCGCGTAAAGCCTGAATCGGCTTTAGATAGCTGCGGTGGGGCAACAATAACGCATCGGCAATAGACATGCCCAAGCCATCTCGGTAAGCCAGCCAATCGAGTCCCGCTAGGGCATATCGCGCCAAAGAATAGCCATTGGTGTGTAAACCGACCGACGGCAACGCCAATAAAACATCATCGGGCTGGATAGTGCTGCCATCAATAATTGCGTCACGTTCGACCACGCCGATAATTGTG
>CAZLPC010000236.1:0-5294 GCA_964561305.1 uncultured Anaerolineae bacterium | reverse complement strand
TGTAACCGCGATCATATAGTCCGACAATACCCCCACATCGTTGGCAATTTCGGTGTAGGGTACACCAAACGGAAACTGCGATACCAAGCGCCCATCGGGGCCTACCATAAACACAGTAGCGCTATGATCAACCAAATAACCCAATGCCGAGTCCACTTCGCGGATTTGTGTCACTACGCCAAAACTTTGCAACAAGCCCTCGAGTTGTTCTTGGCTTTCTGGCCGTAGCCCAATGAAGTTAGGGTTAAAGCCTTCGACATAGCGTTTCATCAGATCAATAGTGTCGCGTTCAGGATCGATGGTGATAAATAATACCATCACCTTATCATCCGCATCTTCTAAAGAGAGATAGGCCCGACGAATGTCTACCATCGTCATAGGGCATACATCCGGACAAGTCATATAGCCAAAATAGACGACAACGGTCTTGCCGCGCGTATCGCTAAAGGTAAAATCTTCGCCAGTAGTAGCGGGCATGGTGAAATCGGGCAAGCTGCGGTGCGGAAACACCACCGATCCCTGTAAGAGGCCAACATATGAAACATTAGACTCGGTGCGTGTTTGTGTTTGATTGGGAACCTGCGAGACCTCTGGCGTGGATTCTTCTGATAGTTGATAGAAATAGTCTACCAATGCTTGAATATCAGCATCGGTTAATAATAATGTGCCACCGCGCTGTGGAATATAGATATCGGCGGGTATGCTGGTATCGAAAGGTGAGGAACCACTGGTCAGCAAATCGGTCAGGCGGCTAGGTTCTGCGCCGTCTTGGGCTAAGCCTTCTAAAAAGTCACACATGGCTTGTGTAGTGGCATCTACTGTACACAATTGGATATATAACACCGCGCCGCGTTCGCTTATTACAGAGGTCGTATCAGTGCTAGCGCCATAGCCTGCCTCGATAAACAAATGGTCAACAAAATTTGCAATTTCATTGTCAGAAAGTAGCAAAGTACCGCCACGAGCCGGCAATATCAGTCCTGCTGGCAAGGTGTCATCAAATGGCGATGGGCCATTACGCAGCAAATCTATCATTTTGTCATAGTTAGCCAAATCGGACGTGATAAGGCTTTGCAAATAAGGGCATCCACTTTGTCCGACAACCGGATCAAGCACACACAAGTTATCATAAACCTCTGCACCTGTGCGCCCTAGCCGATTGATAAGTAATTGACGACCATCAAGGGCAGCAGTGGTGGGAGTTGCTTCTGTTGGCTCCTCATCTGTACTGAATAAGTGACTAACAATTGCATCAATTTGGGCATCGGTGAAAAGCAGTACGCCACCGCGTGCTGGCACATAAACATCAGACGGAACGCTGCTATCAAATGGCGAAGAACCATTTATCAGCAAATCGCGCAAGCGAGCTTCCTCAGTCACAGTAGCCAAAAAGTCGCACAATGTACCGGTGCTATCCGTCGCACAAAGAGCATCATAGATTGCTGCGCCGTCTATGCCATTGCTGGCAGGTGCATTTGCACTGGTTGATGAGAGGCCGCTGGTATCAATGGGTGTAAAAACGACGGGTTCGCTGGGTTCGCGGGGGGTGGTGTCGGTGGGTTGGGCAACAATAACGCTGTCTGCTGCTACCAGTGGCCCATTATAACCATCTTGCACGCGCATATAGGCGATAATGGCGTAAATATCATTGTCAGTCATGCCGGGATTACCCCCACGGGCGGGCATGGCAACGCCAGTAGTGTTGTCAGGGTCCCAGATGGTACGCCCAACAATGACAAAGTCTACCAAGTCTTGATCGTCATGGCCGCGCACAAAAGTGCTATCGAGGAGGGTTTTACCCAGCCCAGAAATACCCGCTAAATTTGTACCATGACATGAGGCACAGGCCGCCAAATAATTAGCTTGCCCCGTTCTTACAATAGTTTCGTCATAATCAGAAAGTTCAATCAGGGTGACGGCTGCATCGGCAGTGCTACTATCGTCATCGCTGGCATTTGGCACAGCAACCACAAAGTCTACGGGTGCTGGGTTTTCGATGCTCTCGCGGGCTTGGGCTACCCGTGTGCCGAAGGCAGCCGATTGGGCCGCATTATTATCATCGGTCGCGGCTGTATCATCGCCCCCAACGTCCAAAACCACCATAAAAAGTACCAGCGGAAAAATGGTTACGATTCCTAAGATGGTCGAAACAACACCCAAGAGCGTGAAATCTGGCGAAAATGGTAGGTTTTTCATAATTTTGGATGACCTGTCCTTGTTCATTGCGATGTTCTGTCTTCTACTCTACATGAACCACTAACTTTAGTTGATATGTCATGTCACCCGAATGGATGTGACAAATATCACGAAACACCTTTTAATTGCGAAAAATCGCTTATTGTAGAGTTGTGACCAAGATCAACCTTATGCAGCAGGAGTTTTTAAAGATGTTTAAGAACATGTTCTCGCAAAAGATAGGCCGTCGCAACTTCTTGGGCATGGCTGGTGTGGCTGGTATATCGGCGATGAGTGGCGCTATCCCCGCTGGTGGTTTGGATAGTGGCAAGGGTCGTCTGGCTCCCGGCTTTCCCCCTGTGGGCCCACACCAAGAAGGTGGTGAAGCCGATTGGCGCGAAATTGATCGCTTGCACAAAGAACAAGTAGACAAATTCCTTGCCAATATTGGCCAAGACCCACTTTTCTGGGATCGTGACTTGGAATATACCATTGGCGACGATGGCGTTAAAGAGTTTCGGGTAACGGCTGAAGAAGTGGACTGGGAGACCGATCCGGGCAATGTGTTTCCTGCATTCGCCTATAATGGGATAGTTCCCGGCCCCACGCTGCGCTGCACCCAAAATGAACGGGTACGGGTGATTTTCACCAACAACATGAACGAAAGTACAGGCATTCACTTTCATGGCCTAGACGTGCCCAATGATATTGATGGTGTGCCATTCATCACCCAACCACCTATCGAACCGGGCCAAACTTATACTTACGAATTTGCACCAAAAAATTACGGTTCACACATGTATCATTCCCATCATAACGCCGCCGAACAAGTGGTGCGCGGCTTGGCAGGTGCGTTCATTGTAGAGCCAGAAGATAAATCGCGTGAGCCACAAGTAGCCGCCGATTATGTAATTATGCTAAATGACTCTGGCTTGGGCTATACCATCAACGGCAAGAGCTTCCCCTCGGTGCAGCCCATCATTGCCAATTTAGGGGATCGTGTTCGCATTCGGTATATGAACGAAGGCCTGATGATTCATCCAATGCACCTTCATGGGATGCCTCAACTGGTTTTTGCCAAAGACGGCTTCCCCTTGCCACAGCCCTATATGTGTGACACGCTGAATATCGCCCCCGGTGAACGGTACGACGTTTTGGTAGATGCCACCCATCCGGGTTTGTGGGCCTTCCACTGCCACATTTTGACCCATGCCGAATCGCGTCAGGGCTTATTTGGCATGACTACTGTTTTTGTGGTTAACGAATAAAGCGCCTACAAAGCACTATACAAAATGCCTCCGTAAAGAGGCATTTTTGATATGTCGTCACTTGAGTTATCGAATAGCGAGTATCCCCGTACCCACCCTCACCGTCTATAACAAATCAGCATACGGTAATAACTTTTACGGTCACTTATGCCCTTTAACTTTGCTGGACTAACAGTTAAGACCAATCGAAAGTCTTGCCCTGTCCCAAGGCACCAGTTTAGGAGTAGCGTAAGCCTGCTACGGCTTTATGCTCGCCTTTGCTATTTGGGCTACCAACACTTGCTATTCGCTTAGTTCCGTTGTCCAATTCAAACCTTGAATGCGCGTATCTAGCTCGCGGTATTGACGCGAGAGAACATCTATTTTGGCCTGCACCTCTTGAACATTGAAGGTACTATGAGACTTAATCTGGACATTATAAGCCCGCATCTCAGTGGCTGCACGAATGCTATCTTCAAGAATTTGGCGATGCAACATCAACGCATCACGCTCGGCCAGTCCGTCCGAAATGGTGCGCGTTTCATCAAATGGCGTGGTGCTATTGGTACGATTGATCCGCGCCACAAGCCGCCCAAAGGCGCTGATGAGTTGTTCCAACTCTTCAAACAACTCTGTTGGCTCTTCAGGAATAGTATCACCTTCAAAAATACGGGCGCTACGTTCCAATCGAGAGCGCAGTTGCTCAATCCGTTTTTGCAAATCGCCCCGTTGAATCAAGGCTTCGGCTAATTTCATCGAAATTTTAGGCGTGGGGTCTATGACGCACTTGCTCCGCTTCTGTTTGTGTTCTTACCACCGATGAAAATACTTTACTAGATACAACAAGAGTTTTCAAGCATTATTTTTAGCTTTATATAGCTCTTAAAAGCTCAAAAAAATAAAAATGGATTTTCTAACATGTATTTTGCATTTGCTATGCTTCAATGAAAGGCATGGCCCTTTCAGAGCAAAAGGCAACTTCTAATGATTGAAGCAGCTATCCGCGTGGTGGTAATTGCCGAAAACCCATTAGCGCGGGCAGGATTACAAACACTTTTCTCCCAACACCCCGATTGTGAAGTGACAGGTCAACTAGATGGTTTTATAGAAAACCTACTTGATCAGTTGGCGGTGCTGCAACCCGATGTCGTGGTATGGGATGTGGATTGGGAGAGTGATTTAGACGCGCTTTCGTCCACCCGCGCCGCCGATTACCCGATCTTGGCGCTTATTCCCGATGAAAACTTAGCCGAGCGTTTATGGCAACTGAATATCGGTGGTATTTTGCCGCGCAGCACCAACATTGCCGTGATGGTGGCAGCGCTAAAAACACTGCTACTAAATCTGCTGGTCATTGATCCACGTTATCGCAGCATTATTAGCCCTCAGAACGCAATCCCGCCAACCCTTGCTACTCCCCTTACCGAGCGCGAAAGCCAAGTTTTGGGGCTGTTGGTGCAGGGCCTCTCTAATAAAGGTATTGCCTATGCTTTGGGCATTAGCGACCACACCGTAAAATTTCACATTAACGCCATTATGACAAAATTGGGCGCACAAAGCCGCACCGAAGCCGCTGTGCGGGCTACCCAATTGGGCTTGGTTTCGCTATAGCCTAGCCATTTGGGTAGTGCTGGCTGCCTATAAGTCTTATAACAGTCAGAGCTGGAACGGAGTATAAAACTAGCATCAATTATGATTAGCAGAGGATCAATCAGCATGACGAATATTTTAAATCAATTATCGCAAGCATTGGCCGAAACCGTACAAGCCACCAATGCCAGTGTTGTAAAAGTGGATGCTCGTCGCCGTTTGCCCGCTACGGGTATTGTGTGGTCAGCAGATGGTGTAATCGTCACGTCGCATCATGTCGTA
>CAZLPC010000235.1:0-5319 GCA_964561305.1 uncultured Anaerolineae bacterium | reverse complement strand
TAAATGTCACATTTTTCATATTCAATAAGTCGCGTAGCACCGTGATATACTCGCGCATGGCCAACAGTGGCTTGCGCCGCTCTATACCCACATTAGCAGCCAATGGATCCCACCATGCCCCAATGCCACAAATAATGCGATCTTGGGCGAGATCATCTAGGGTAAGAAATGTGGATGCGGTAAGCGATACATTGCGCGTCCAATTATTGATAACCCCCGATCCGATCTTGATTCGGGTGGTGTGGGCGGCAAAGGCCGCCATCGGAACAATAGCATCGCGCACAAGGCGGCTTTCGGCTTGCCAAACGGCCTCAAATCCACGCGATTCAGCATATTGCACCAATTCGATACCCGCCTGAATGCTGTGGGCATCTTGCAAATAAAGAGCTACACGGTCTGCCATTAAAAACTCCTTTTTATTCAGCGACCTCTTCGGCCAAAATATCTAACATTGGCATATTATAGTGCTGGGCCAATTCTCGATAGGTCAAAAGGTCTTCGGGCGTGTCAATATCAACAGCAACACGCGGCGACTCATAAATTTTAAGATCAAGGCCTTCTAGCTCGGCAGCCGCACGATGACGAGCAAAGCTGGCCGGCCCATAGTGATAGGTGATTGCGCCCGGTGGATTGACCAGCAGCGCATTGGTTCCATCTTTTTCTTGATCGGGCGCAATAACCACTGTACCACTATAGCTGCCTAATTCAATGATATTATGGACATCTTCGGCAGCGAGCAACGGTAAATCGGTTGGCAAAATTAAGACTGCTTTGGCATTAAGCGTCTTCAAAAAGTCAGTAGCGCGTAGCAAGGCCGGGTTTAGCTCGGGTTGGCCACTTTCTTGCACGGTTGTCACGCCATAATCTCGAGCCACTGCCAATACTTTTGTATCGCGGCTGACCACAAGAATACCCGCCACATTTGGTAAATCTTTAAGCAGTTGCAGGTTTCGCATTAGCATCAGCGTGGCGAGTTTTTCACGTTGGGCAGGTGTCAGCACCGCCGACAAACGGCTTTTGGCCCGCAAGAGAGGTTTAACAGGCATGATAATCCATGTTTTCATGGCATTTCCTCATTTTCTATATATGCGAGCAGGTGCTGAGATAAGGCTAGACGGTCAGCGACAGTCATCATTAGGGTAGAAGTCTGCAAAATAGACAGTTGTGGATACATCTGGCGCACTGACACTAGCTCTTCTGCATCTGCTAGATCAACAATCAAATGATCCAGCAGCCCCTCATAAAATTGGACAATACCCAACGTAGAGGGGTCTAGCCCTAGTTCGCGCATAATCTTATCAGTTGGGCCTTTAATGGCCTTGCCAGCAATCAGCGGACTTACCAGCACCGTTGGCACACCCCGCGCTTCTAGCAAAGCCTGCAACGCAGGCACAGCCAAAATAGGCGCAATAGACAAAATGGGATTAGATGGACAAATAGCAATAAGATCGGCGCTTTGCAAGGCTGCTTCCACTTCGGGTGTAATGGTTGCCACGGCTGCGCCTTCATAATAAACGGCCTTGACTGTTGGTTGCCAACGATGTTTTACAAAATAGACCTGAAATGGCATCACCCCAAACTCTACTGTTTCGACCAGTGTTCGCAAAGGATCATCCGTAACAGGCAAAATAGTATGCTGAATACCCAGTTGGCGGCTAAGATGCACCGTAATATCCGTTAAACGGTGGCCGCGTCTTAACCAATCGGTTCGCAGTAAGTGAGTAGCAATATCCCGATCCCCAAGCCCAAACCACACATCTTCACCATAATTTTGCAACATGGCTTTCATTTGCCACGTTTCGTCAACTTGGCCCCACCCAGTGGTTGGGTTGGCTATTTCAGCAAGGGTATACATTACAGTATCAAGATCGGGCGAAATATGCAGGCCATAATGCTGAAAATCATCACCCACATTGACAATTACAGTTAATGAACCGGGGGGTAAGGCCTGCGCCAATCCATGCCCCAACTTTGCCCCGCCGACCCCGCCAGCCAATGCCACAACCTTCATGGCCATTCCCTTTCGTTACTGTTCTATTTTACCGCCAAACGGTGCGCGTTTGAAGTGAGTCACGGGTACGAGTGCGTTCTTGATCGGGATACCCTAGCGTGATGAGGGCTTGGGGTTGCCAATCGGTGGGCAGGTCTAGTGCGGTTTGCACCACATCAGGGCAAAACAACGGCGCACACATCCAACAAGCACCCAAACCAGCCGCATGAGCAGCCAGCAACAAATTTTGCCCAGCCATTGCCACGCTTTGCACCGCCATCGTTTGCTCGTGGATAGTCCGAACAGGATCGGGATAAGTGTCCATATCGGCCATGCTCATGCACAAGCAAATGAGCGCCGCTGCCCCTGTAATCCGTTCATACGACCGCCCCACGTCTTTGGCAATCACATCTTCGGGCACACCATCGGTTTCTAAATCGCGGCGCAAACGTGATCCCATAGCCCGCGCCAAAGCATCTTGGGTGGCAGCTTGTGTTACCACGGCAAAGCGCCATGGCTGCCGATTGTGGGCCGACGGGGCCCAGATAGCTACGTCTAATAGCGATTTGATAAGTGATGGTGCAATTGGCGCATCGGTATAACGACGAATTGAGCGCCGCGTTTTAACCAGTGTTTCAAATATTCTGAGCGAATCGTCGGCGTTCAAATATCTTCCTTGTCATACAGATATAAATCTTGATGCGCTGGCCGAATCAAATCTTGCCCCGTACCGTCTGATGTATCCCATTGAAGACCGCGCAGCAGAATTACAGGTTGCCCCTCGTTGGCTTCACCCATCAGCAAGCCCGCCGCCCCCGCCACCTGATCGGCATAGGCGGTCATCGTTATTTCAAGGGTGCGTCCGTCGCGGTCGGTTGTGCCGCGCTGATCTATAAGGGTGGGCAAGCCACTTGCGCCAATGGCAACATTCACATTTCCCATCCGAAAAGGCCGCCCATGCGTATCGGTAATAACGACCCCTATCGAATGCCCATAGCGCGCTTGCAAGGCTGCACGCAGAGTTTGGGCCGATTGATCGGGATTTTCCGGCAACAGCAGCACCACTTCGTGCATGTTGGGGCCAATATTTGACTGATCAATACCAGCATTGGCCGACACCCACCCCAAACGATGTTGCACCACCAATACATGTGGCTTGGCCCGCGATATTGCCACTGCTTCGCGCAACACCACCTCGACATAACGGGGGTCTTTGCGCGTGAGGGCCGCTATTTCTTCGGCACGCGGGCTAGGGGTGATAGTCTCCAAATTAATCCAACGATTCTCGGCCTTAGAGACGATTTTAGAAGCCACCACCAATACATCGTTCGGCTGCAATTGCAGTTGATTGCGCGCTAACACTTCCTCAATCAAGTCTGACAAGCGATCACCAGCCTTCACTTCAGGAAAAGGTTGAAGCGCCCATGCTTGCAAGTGTTGTGTTGGGGGCATTACTCCCTACCATCATCTAAGCCTGTAATCCGTATACCCGAACTTTTCACGCCATAACGCTTATTGATATACAACAATACGGGTGTCAAAGACTCAACCGCAACTGCATTGGCTAGTGGGCCTGCATCAATGCCAACCAGCCCCGCCGCCTCTACCAATTGAATAGCATCGGCTTTTGCTGATTCATGATCGCTACAGATCAGTACGTCGCACGCGACATGATGTTCTAAATCTTTAAGATGGACGGCACTCACATTTTGAAAAGCCGCTACCACCCGCACATCATCGCCCAACAGTTGTTGCGCTTCTAGCGCGGCTGCATGACCCGCCGGAACAGTCACGGTACGGATAGCAGGTGGTTGCAATGGTACGGTTACATCTACTAATGTTTTGCCCGCCAATGCGGGTCGAATGGTATTTAGCGTGTCTTTGTGAGCACTATAGGGCACGCTCAACACAATTAACTCGGCTTGTTCAGCAGCAGCAAGGTTACCCATCCCCGCAATATATTTGCCGCCCAATTGCGCGTTTAGTTCTTCGGCGGTGGCTTGGGCTTTGGCGGCATCCCGCGAGCCAATAATTACCCGATACCCACTGTTGGCCCAGCGCAGCGCCAAGCCCGATCCTTCTTTGCCTGTGCCACCAATGACAGCCACAGATAATAAGAGCATTTCATTGTTCGATTTTCCGTCGTCCATTGTCTTAACAGTCCTTTTTTGGAATTAAGCTTCTTGTGCATAGTCTTGATAACGCGCCCACAGTGATGGAGCCAGCGCTTGCGCCTTTTCCATAATAGCGCGTTCATCAAGTGTTAATAATTGGCGGTCGTGCATCAATAAACGCCCATCTACAATCGTCGTGCGTACCATAGACGACTCGAAGCCGAATAAAAGATGCCATGCCCAGTTGTCGCTGTGAAGTGGGGTATGCGGATAATAATCTACTATCACGACATCGGCCAATGCTCCCGCCGCCAAAACACCTATTTTTTCGTCAGGAAAAAACACCTCGGCCAAGCGTGCGTTGTGATCCGTGGCCATTGTAGCAATGTCGGCTCCATTGGCGCGGCGGGGATCACGATGGGCCACTTTATGCAACAGATAGGCTGCCTTCCACTCTGCCCACATATTATTAGAGAAACCGTCATTGCCTAAGCAGACCTTTATACCCCCACTTAACATTGTATCGAGCGGGGCCGCACCAACAGCATTGTTCATGTTGCTGCGTGGCTGATGCGAGACCCACGTTTGGCTGTCGCGCAGCACTTCTAGCTCCCATGTGTCGCAATGCACGGCATGGGCCACAATGCTTTTGGGCCCCAAAATATCGGCTTTGGCCAAGCGATGTACCACGCGCTGTCCAAAATGTTGCAGGCTATGATATTGATCGGCTTCGTGCTCGGCTACATGAATATGAAATCCAACATCTAGCCCTTGCACAGCCTCGACACAAGCCGCTAGGGTTGTATCAGAAAGTGTCAGGCTGGCATGAAGCCCAAACGTCGCGCCAATGCGGTCGCGCTGATGTGCGGCTTGAATAAAGCGCATGTTTTCGGCGATGCCCGCATAAGCCTTATCGGCCCCATCCCGATCACTCACTTCATAGCACAACACAGCCCGCAAACCAGCCTCATCCACTGCATCCGCGATAACATCAAGGCTACCGTCAATGTAATTGGGGCTAGCATGATGATCGATCAAGCACGTTGTACCGTGTTTAATGGCATCCACTAGACAAACCAATGTACTATACCGAATGGTCTCGGCATCCAGCGCTTTATCCAACGGCCACCACAACCGCGCCAAAATTTCTGGGAAGTCTTTGGGGGCTGGGCCGGGAATGGCCATACCGCGTGCATAAGCGCCATAAAAATGGGT
>CAZLPC010000234.1:0-5332 GCA_964561305.1 uncultured Anaerolineae bacterium | reverse complement strand
TGACCAGCGCGTTGCCTTCTGCCGATCCGACAGCTTTATGCTCGGTTTGGGCAATGGCAATTAAATTGCGCAAGTCCCAATGGTCAGCAGGCGCTATTTGTTCAGCAAAAGAGGCTTGATCTGTCTCGCCATAATGCCACTCGACAAAACCATTGGGCACAGACCGGCACGCCGAACCCGACCCTTGTCGAGCCAAAATCGTGAGCTGGCGCGTATCTAGCGCTAAATCGGCTGCTGCTGCCCCTGCAACCGTCAATGCTGCAAAAGCCGATGCTGACGACGCGATGCCTGCCCCCATCGGAAAGTTGTTTTGGGTAGCGACGGTGGCTCGGGTGCTGATTCCTGCTAGTTGCCGAATGCGATTAATATGCTTAAACACCCGTGCGGCTTGCTTATCATTCAAAGACATGCTATCGGGATGGATGCTGTCGCTTGCCAGCAAAGGATCAAAGGTGACTGTAGTAGTGGTGGTGGCCGCAGCCACATTCATCGAGATTGAGCCGTTCATGGGCAAGCGCAAGTTGTCATCAATGCGGCCCCAATATTTAACAAATGCGATGTTACTGGTGGCGCGGCAGGTTGCTTTCATGCTGTTTTCCGTCATAAATTCGGATAAATATCAATGCCAATTGTTGTTGCAATAAACACCATTAGGGGAGCCAACAACAAGGCAGGGAGATAATTGGCAACAGTGGGTTTTTTGATGTCCATCAAAGATAAGCTAAGGGCGATTAGCAACAAGCCGCCAGTCGCTGTCATCTCATCAATCATGGGCGTGGTCATCACCTCACCCGCAACCATACCTAATAGCGTTAGGCTACCTTGTACAGCAATAATAGTGATGATCGAGAACATTACTCCCACCCCCAACGAGGAGGCAAACGCCAACGATGCAAAACCATCTAGCACAGCTTTAATGGCCAATAGCTCATAATCGCCAGAAATACCATCTTGCAATGAGCCAATAAAAGTAAGCGGCCCAATGCAAAACAATAAGCTAGTGGTGACAAAGCCGCTAATGAAGCGTTCTCGTGCAGAATCATCAACGGCTTGCTTGGGGTTGCGCTGGGCAAGGGTGCTTTGCAACCATGTTGCAAATTTATCGAGTTGGGCTTGAACATTTAGCCAATCACCAATAAATACCCCAAAAATCAAACTTAATAATGGAATAATGATATTGCCAGTATGTAGGGCATTATCTATACCGACCACCACAGTGATAAGCCCCAACCCAAAAATGACGTTTTCTTGGGTGGCTTTGGGTAAACGGTCGCCAATCAGCAACCCCAGTGTGCTGCCGATGGCGACCGTTATCACATTAAGGATCGTCCCGATCATCGTGTGGACTATTGTCCTGTGTTTTCACCACCGGGCACAGCTTCACCTGTGTTAGGTGGGGGCACATCTTCGACGGGTGGGAAGGTTGTCTCATCGGTGGGTGGCGTAGTTGGGACAATGGGTGTGTTGGCAATCGTCACCAGAACCGGGCTAGACGGCAGCGAGGCCCCAGAGTTCGCAAAAACCTCTACCCGAAGATAGTATTGCCCATCAGGTAGTTCGTTGCTATTGCGCCATAGCCCCAATAAGCCGTTATTGGCAATGGGCAAGTCGTCATAGACTTGATCGGGTAAAGTGAGGAAATTATCGGGTGCACCAATAGAGGCATATTGAATTTCAAAGCGATCCAAATTGGGCACATTGGCTGTGCCATAAAACTCCACACGCCCGCTTAATACTGCCCCCGGCGATGGTGTGCTGATGGTGGCGACAGGTAGGGGTTGGCCGGGCTGGCATTCTTCGGTTGGCAGGCCGGTGTTAATAGTATCTGGATTCACATTACGCGATTCTGCCCATGCACGGCCTTGGGCGGTATCGCGCAGCCATGAGATAGCCGTGGGGTCATCCACAGTCAGGAAAAACCGCTCAACAGGATAGTTGGGGCAATATTGATTGACCAACAGATTAGTGAAGGTGTCTACCTGTACGGTGCGGAAGGTATGCTGGGTAGAGGGCAAGGGCGGTTGACCTTGGGGCCAATCTGTCAATGTACCTGCCCCTACATAAATTTCGCGGGGGATAAGACCGCCGGCTCCACAGCCAGTAGACGGGGCTAATGCGCCAGAGTCGCGGCAAACTTGATTCACCGATTCGACAATACCCGATGGCGGCGGGAAGCTCACCGATGGCTGCCCAGCAAGTGCCGCTTGTATGGTGCGATTCCAGACCGGGCCGGCCACCACTGACCCCGATAAATTATCGGGAAAGATAAGGCTGTTGTCAGTGTTGCCCATCCACACACCAACGATAATTTGGGGTGTCCAGCCAATAGTCAACAAGTCGCGGGGGCCGTTGCTGGTTCCACTTTTCACAGCTACATTCGGATAGCCCGGCACATCAAGAATAGCCCCAAAGGTGTCGCGGCGCGATTGTGGATCAGACAGAATGTTGCTGATGATATAGGCATGTTGCTCTGAAATGGTGCGTTGGGGGGCAGTGGGGGCATTGGCTAGGGCATCAAAAATCACGTTACCTTGGTTGTCTTCGATGCGCTGAATGCCATACGGCTCATAATAAAAGCCCGTGTTGGCAAAAGCGCCATAAGCCGCCACCATGTCAAATAAATATATCTCTACGCCACCTAAGGCCCATGTTAGGTTGCCATCGCGCTCTACCGATTGCAACGGAAACTCTATACCCATGCGGTTTGCAACGGCTCCAAATTGAGTTGGGCCCGTAAAGGCTAAGGCTTTAACCGCCGGAATATTGAGCGAGTTACCCAACGCATAGCGCAACGTGACAGGCCCTCGATAACGACGATCAAAATTAAGCGGTTCATACGTGCCCCACACCGATGGCACATCCCAAATGGCAGTGCTGGCTGTCCAATAGTCGCCTGTTTCTGGCAGGCCTTCCATCGCTGCCAAATAGACCACGGGCTTTAGGCTAGAGCCGGGCTGTTGGGGCGAAAATGCAACATTGACTTCGCCATCAATATCTTGATCGTCAAAGTCAGCACTACCTATCATTGCCAAAACCGCCCCGTTTTGTGGGTTAATCACCACTACAGAGCCGTTATTGACACCCGGATAGCGAGCAAGTTGTTCATTAAGGGCTTGTTGAGCAGTATCTTGGATGGTCGGGTTGATGGTGGTGTAAATGCGGAATCCATTGTTAAAAATTTGTTCTTGGCTATACATGCGGTTTACTTCGTCCCATGCCCACAACGTAAAGTGGTCATAGCGGCGTTCTGCACCCGAAAATGTGAAGGATTGTACTTGAATGAGGGCTTTTAGGTGTGGCACTTCATTATTTAGATAGGCTTCTGTGACACACAACGGCGCATTCAGATCAAAGCCCGGAATGTTGGTGACGTGCTGCATTTGCACACAGCCAGTGTTGTTAACCATCAGGTTTAGCACGGTTTCCATGCGCCCCAAAGCTGCTTCACGGTTGCGGAAGGGGTCATAGGTGGCCGGAGATTGCACCAACCCCACTAAAAATGCTGACTCGAATACGTTTAATTGACTAGCGGGCTTATTAAAATAGACCTGTGCGGCAGCCTCAATACCAACGGTAAAACCACCAAAACTCATTTCATTAAAATAGAGTTCTAGGATTTCGTTTTTATCGTATTGTAGGCTAATTTGATTGGCCAAAATAATTTCAGTAATTTTGCGCTCGGCCGAAAGATCAGAGGCAAATTCTTCATCTAGCAGCAAACGCCGCGCTAGTTGTTGGGTGATGGTGCTTGCGCCCGATGTAGGGCCCGATGAGGTCAGGTTGGTATACATCGCACGACCAATAGCCAACATACTAAAACCCGGATTGGTGTAGAATGATTCGTCTTCGGTTGAAATTAGCGCATGAATGGCCCATGGTGAAATATCTTCTAGCACCACGGCGGTGCGTGCGCCGCGTTCGCGGTCATTAAAGCGGGCCAGTTCAAGCTCGCCACCGTTGGGCTGTTGGGCATAAATATAGACGGTCTCAAATTGGCTGGCGCGGTCGGATAAAGTGTCAATGTCGCTGCTATAGGCGCTAACCGTGTTGAGATAGTAACCCACCGAGAACAGCAACACACAAAAGACCAGCCCCAAGATCACAGCGCCACCCACTAAACTTGTCCAGATACCCATGCGTAAGGCGGTGCTGCGGCTAAACTGGCTGCCCATTGCGGCGCTATAATCAGGTTGGCCATCTTTTGTTAGTTTGCTGGGTTGGGGGGCTGAATAGCCTTCTTGGGCGGATTCATCTTCAGCTATAACGAGATTACTTTCACTACCCGGAATTGCGCCATCTTGGGTAACGCTTGAACCTGCACGGGCAGCTTGGGCGGGTGAAATAGGGCTTATTGGATTAGAGTCAGCAGCGTTGCTGGGGCCGGGTTTTTCAATGGTTACTTCATCTAGGCCCGAGGTAATTGCATTCAAATTAACGGCAGTTGCGCCCGGATCGTCAATGGTGACCCGTTGGGGCAATGGCATTCCATATTCATCAATAGCCATTTTGGGGGTATTCGTGTTACCCGTACGCGGATCATTGATGCTGCCTACGGCTTGTTGTAGGCCGGTTTCGGTGGGTACATTAAAGTTGGCTGCTGATGCGGCCGGCTGAGAACTGGTTTGTGGTGGTACATCCGGAACCCATTCGCGCCCATCATAACGATACCAACGCTTGCTATCCACTCCCAATGTCCACCAGCGGCCTTGTTCATCTAGCACCATCAGCCGCCGTAGTTCGGCCTCTAGCTGGGCGCGGGTAATTTGCCCCTGTGCAAATTGTTGGCGCAACAATTGTACCGAGTGTTCGACTTCGCGGAAGCGTTGCGCCGATTGGCTTTGGGCGGGTTGGGGTTGTTGCGGTTGGGATGTTGTCATAGGTTGATTATCAATCGCTACAGGTTGATTAGCTGCAAGAGCAGGGTTATTAAAGGCTTGGGGTGTCATTACAGGGCCGGTTAATGCAGGTGAGTGTGGCTCCATAGCATCACTGCCGCCACCACTTACTTCACTATCAGGCAAACTCATTTCTCCGGTATCGGCAAGCCCTCCTGATATTCCACCAAAGCCACGGGCGGGCAAATCTATCGTGACATTACCAGCCTCGCGCAATTGCGCGATTTCTTCAAATGTTAACTCATTATCATCTTTAACGGCGGGGGCTTCGTCATTGTCTAAGGCTTGTTGTCGCTCTTCGTCGCGCAGCCCGCCCAACCCACGCTCAAGGTTAGCCGCAAGTGGCAGTTCGGGCGCGTTTCGATAGTCTGTTGGAATGTCGCCGAGTACTTTGGGGTCTTGGCGAAAGGCCAGTTCTTCGCTGTCAAGTTGTACCG
>CAZLPC010000233.1:2437-5355 GCA_964561305.1 uncultured Anaerolineae bacterium | reverse complement strand
AGAAAATTCATCGCCCAACACCTGTTCAAGCTCTTCGGGTATCCAGACAAAAAATTTTCCCTCCTCACCTTCAGAGTCCGCGTCTTGGGTGCTATAAAAGCCGCCACTGGGGTCTAGCATTTCGCGTTGCACATAGCGCAAAATGTCATGGGTAACGCTGGCATAAAAATCGTCTTTGGTAATTTGGTAGGCGTGCAGATAAACCCGCGCAAGCTGGGCATTGTCATAGAGCATTTTCTCGAAATGGGGTACAAGCCACTTATGATCCACGCTATAGCGATGAAAACCACCGCCAAGCTGATCGTAAATGCCACCTTCGGCCATTTTTTGCAGGGTAAACAATACTGGGTGCAAAAAGTTTGCATCGCCCGTTGTGCTATAGTGGCGCAGCAAAAACTCAAGATTCATTGGCGATGGAAACTTGGGTTGGCCACGGTGCAATCCCCCATTAATCATATCGGCTTGTAATATTAATTTTTGGGCGGCTTTATCGAGCAGATCGGTGTTAAGTGTTGCGGCAGTTGCCGACACAAGCGGAATGCCCATGCCGTCTTGAATAGCACGAGCCACATCTGCCGAAACTTGTTCTACTTCATCACGCTCGCGCTGAAAATAATCAGCAACAGCAACCATCACTTGTTTAAAGCTAGGCATGGCCAATTGCCCATGCACATAGCGTGGTTCGGGCGGAAAATATGTGCCCGCATGAAACGGCTTGCCATCTGGGGTCATAAACACCGTCATTGGCCAGCCACCATGCCCTCGTGTAAACGCCAACGTCGCTTGCATATAAATATCATCAACGTCGGGGCGTTCTTCGCGGTCTACTTTGATATTCACGAATAGCTCATTCATGAGGGCGGCAGATTCGGGGTCTTCAAAACTTTCATGGGCCATCACATGACACCAGTGACACGCCGAATAGCCCACACTAAGCAAGATAGGCTTATCGTCGGCTTTGGCTTTGGCAAAGGCTGCTTCGCCCCATGGATACCACTCCACCGGATTCTCGGCATGTTGCAACAAATAGGGGCTGGTCTCGTGTTGTAAGCGATTCATGGGCGCTGCTTTCTATTTTTCTCAATATTGGTTTGCATAATTCAAGTCTAGCGCCCTTAACAGCCAGATTCAATTCTATTCTGATGAGTTTTTTTTAATCCACCACAATTAGATCAGCATATCCAGTTGTAAGAGGTTGGCCGCCGTGAGGTGTCACCAACACCACATCTTCTACCCGTGCCGAAAAACTGTTGAATTGGGTAATGCTTGGCTCGACTGTGAACAACATCCCCGCCTGCAATACGGTTTGATCGTTTTGGGTCAGAAAAGGTGGCTCGTGAACATCCATGCCAATGCCATGCCCCAACCGATGACGGAAGGCCTCGCCATACCCCCCCGCTTGAATCACTTGGCGGGCGGCAGCATCCACTTGTTCGGACGTGACAGTATCAGCTTTCATAGCGGCAATACCCGCCGCTTGAGATGCCATCACCAACTGATGCACCCGCATTTGCTCATCACTGGGCTGGCCAAAGCTAACTGTGCGCCCAAAGTCATAGCAAAAACCTTCATACACTGCGCCAAAATCAAACAATACCGACACAGGCGCAACCAGCACCCGCGGCCATGTCCCTAGGCGATCCCCAAATCGTAGTGGATGATTGGGCCCCGAATTATAGAGCGCTGTAGGAAAAGACGGCCCCAATGCACCATGCCGCCGTAACTGAAGGTCTACTTCACTGATAATGTCTAGCTCAGTCATCCCCAGCTTTAGTTGCCGCACTACATCAGCAAACGCCGCCTCAGTGATTGCCCCAGCTTTACGCATGAGTTCAATTTCTTCGGCAGATTTAATCACTCTCAGGGGACGCAAAATATCGGTGGCCGAGACAAAGCTAGCATTTGGCAACAAGGCATGAAGCGCGATCACAGTTTCGCCTGTTGTACTATCACTGATGGCAATTGTGGGCTTGGTGGGCAAATTAAAGCCGCGCAAGATGTCGCGCACCAATATCGCCGGATCATCCCAATCGCCCAATACCCTCACTTCTACACCTTGCAAACTATCCAAGCCGCCAAATTCAACTGACATCCGCGACAAAGGCAATATTGGCGCATGATCGGGGGCGATCCATGCCCCTTCTAGCCATGCACCGGGGTGCATCACCCGCCCGTAATTGGGGATATCGCGTGGTACACCCGTTAAATATTGCAAATCGGCAGAAATTGGAAAAAAGGCTACATCGGCCACCGCCGCCAATTGGCTTTGAAAGGCTTGCAAGCGGGCATTATATGTCATCATGGGGTATCCTTTTTTAAGCGATATATTTTAAGTGTTGCAAAAAAGAGTCGGAAATTGATTGTAACACGCGCTAACATCTTGCATACTAGAAGGGGTCGTTTGGTTTATCCAACTACTTTGTTTAAGGAAAATCACTATGGCTTTTGAAAAAAAGATTTTTTGGGTGCATTGGATGGGGCGCATGGTTCCAGAACGCACCATGGATGAGTTGATTCGTAATGTAAAACGGCGCACTCCTAACGTTGGCGGCATTGCCATTAAGGTCTGTGATGGGCAGTATTGGCAAGGGCGCTATGATAGCAACAACGACATGGTTGTTAACGGCCCGGAAGATATTTTGCGCTGGGCCAAGGCCCTTGCTCGCAATGGCTTGCAGACCTATTTATGGGCGGTGGTACGGGCCGATGATATTGAGGAAGAATCAAGAATCTTGGGCTTGGCTTGTCGGGTGCGCGGGGTGCGGGCCATGATATTAGATGTAGAAAACGGGCCCGCTTATTTTGGAGGCAAAACCGCCACCGATGCCCGCCGCCTGATTAACCGAGTGCGAAATGCAGCCCCTAACGATCTCCATATCGCACTTAATTTTGACGCACGCGGCAACCATCCCCGCGAT
>CAZLPC010000233.1:0-2427 GCA_964561305.1 uncultured Anaerolineae bacterium | reverse complement strand
ATCCAAGAGTGGCTGCCTCATGTCAATAGCCTACACCCGATGGTCTATCATTGGCATTTTAGCGAAGGTACGCGCGGCCCCAAGCAATATTTAGACGAAGCCTTTCGCGTCTGCAATGCCTATCGCAAGCCCGTTGTGCCCATGTTGCAAGCCTATGCCGATCCATCATCGCGCACCAGCCCACCCGAACAAGATACGTATGAAGCAGGGGTATACTCTTTTCAAAAAGGGGCTGTGGGCATCAGTTATTTTCGGCTAGGTAGCGAGACCGAAGCCGACCGCCGCGCCATTGGCCGCATTGATCCCAATAGTATCAATCAGCCAGATCGGGAATTTGAGACCCAACCCACTCGCGAGTTTATTGTGGCCACAGCAGTCTTAAATGTCCGAAGCGACCCCGAAGTTGATCCCCGTACCTTAATCACAGGTGCACAATTAAGCATGGGGGCCAAGATTGAAGTATTAAGCAACTCGCGCCAAGAAAATGAGAATTTTGTGTGGTGGCGACATCGTGGCGGTTGGTCAGCAGAACGCCTTATTGATGGTCGCGAAGTGTATATGGTGGAAACAGAAGATGATCTACCTCCGCCGGCTTTTATTTTTGAACGGTCGCCCGTTGATCTCGACCAGATGAAATGGTTTTATTATTATGGCAACACTGTTTTTGCGTTTCGGTATGGACGCGAACACGGCTATCATAACTATAGTCAAGGCTTACACGGCGGACTAGATTATGGACATCCGGGCGGCATCCCGATCTTTGCAGGGGTGCATGGCATCTTCGATTATAGTGGTAGCGGGCGCTCTTTTGGTCCCAATCGGGTAGATATTTTGGTCGGCGAGCATCGCATCATCTATGGTCATGTAGCCCAGCCCCTCCGCATGAGCAAAGGTACACGGGTTACACCCGATACCATTGTGGGTATGATGGACTTTGGCGCAAAGCACATGCACCTCGAAATTCGGCTGCGCGATGCGTACATGCTGAATCCCTTATTGTTTTTGCCGCGTGTCCAAGTAGATAAGATTTTAAGCAAGTTTCCGCCTGTTGGCGAATATGCTTTTTATCGTAGTGAACGTTGGATACAGTGGCAAGCACCCTTTGATCAACCCACCATTGCGCTGGGCGGCCCAGCTATTGGGCCCACTGCCTAAAGGCAATTAACATGATAGCGGGGCTTGTAAAGAGCTAACCATCGGCAAGCCCACCGCTATCGTCTTATAAAAGTGAGCCAATCAATGGTGAAGCGTTGGCTTTTTGGGGCTTTTCTGCTGCTATGATACGGGTGCAAAATCCACCCCAATAAGTATTGTAGAGGGAACGACATGCCTTATCCCACATGTCCGCATTGTGGGGCCAATCGTGAGAACATGCCCGATAGCCAAAAGTGTTGGCGGTGTGGCCGCTTGCCAACAACGGCTGTGGCTGCCTCGGCCCCACCAGAACCACTGGCCCCGCCACCGCCTCGCCCACAACCCATTTCTGTTATTGCGCCTGAACCTATGCCCAACGAGCCACGCTATATCCCTTTATGGTTGGGGGTCAGTGGTACATTAGGGCTGTTGTTGTTTGGTGTGCTTTTAGTAGGCGGCCTATTTTTATTTTTAACGGCGGATGCTGCACCAGAAGAAACCGACACATTATCGGCATTGGGGACATTGGACGCTGTTGCGACGGCTTTTCCGACCAATACCAACGCCCCTCGCGAGCCTTTGCCCACCGCCGAATTACCAGCCACAACTGCTATCAATACGGCCTCTAGCGAGCCGGCGGTCTCCGATCCGTTTTCAGCTACCACAGCCGCCATTGAGGTCAACGACAGTGCCGCCACCTTGTTGCCCGCACCCAGCCCTATGCCCACCCACACCCCCACACCAACTCTCTCGCCCACCCCTATTATCTGTCCGGGTGTGGTGTTGCCGCGTCTGCAAACTGGTGGCGTTGCCGAAGTGGTGGTTGCCGGAACCATACGGATGCGTGACCAAGCAGGGCTGGGTGGCAACTTGATCTTGAACATCGGACGCGGCGAAACGGTAAATGTTACAGGTGCACCAATTTGTACTGATGGCTTTTTGTGGTGGCCAATTGCGCTTATAGATGGTACAGTTGGTTGGGTTGCCGAAGGCGACGCAGGCCAATACTTCCTTGAACCGCGTTAAAGCCCACAGTAGAATGGCATCTCGACATCCTAAAATACACGCACTTAGCGTATGGTTAAAAAGCAGGAAACTTACCGTTATGAAAAAAAGTACATATTGGCTAGCGATAACGCTAGCCCTCAGTTTATTGTTGACTTTGTTAAGCGCCTGTATCGAGCGCGAAACACCGCGTATCGAAAGTCGCAACTTGCCCACCACCCAAGCAGCCCAAACACGCATTGCCCTAACCAATGCACCACCGACTGCTGGCCCCAGCCCAACCCCAAC
>CAZLPC010000232.1:0-5370 GCA_964561305.1 uncultured Anaerolineae bacterium | reverse complement strand
AGACCACATCGCCATTTAGGGTGGGTACTTTAACATCGCCACCCAATACCGCAGTATAAAGGTCAATCTTTAACTCTACATGAAGATCGTCTCCATCGCGGGAGAAAGGCGCGTGGTCTTCGACGCTAATCACCACATATAAATCACCGCGTTCGCCACCAGCAAAGCCGGGCTTGCCCTGCCCCGCAAAGCGAACCTTAGTGCCGTTGCGTGCGCCGGGTGGAATGGTAGCTGTAAATTGGCGGCCTGTGTCCTCATGGGTGATGCGGGCTGTTGTGCCACGATAGGCTTCTTCGAGCGAAATGGTCACTTCGACATCAATATCAAAGCCACGAATAGGCGTTTTGTTCTCATAATCATTGCGGGTGCGGGTGCGCCCACCATCGCCGAACAATACATTTAGAAAATCGGCAAAAATATTACCTGTATTGGTCTCGATAGGGGGGCGGCGGCGTTGGCTAGCGGTGCTGCTGTTGCGACTCCACTCGGTGGTTTGGCGGCGTTGCCATGCGGTGGGCCCCAGCCGATCATAGCGGGCACGTTTTTCAGCATCGCTTAAAACCGCATACGCCTCGTTAATTTCTTTGAAGCGGTCTTCAGCAGTATCATCTTCAGGGTTCATATCAGGATGAAAACGACGGGCCAGCTCTCGATAGGCGCGTTTAATTTCTTGATCGGTTGCATTGGCGCTTACGCCCAAAACTTTATAGTAATCTTGCTGGGCCATGGTTATTTAACTACCCCGACACCTCTAGGTCTTGTCTAGTATTTTAGCATAATTGGTAAGGACTTAGAGAACGAGGTTAACTCTATTCGTTTAGCGAGGCCTATTCAATGGTATATTTTAATGGCGCATTCTGGTAACCATAGCAAATTGCTTAAAAAATCTTAAAACGCTTATTGACAAATGCCTTTATTATCCCTATAATTTGTGGTTCATCTGTTTCGTTAAGCAAATTCCTCGATAGTTGCACCAACCCGACACCTGAAATAGTTAATGCCGCATGAGGAGATATGATGCCGCATATCCGTGAAGTTAAAAATTATGCGCGAACCCGTGAAGTCCAAGAACTGCCGTCCCTCATAGATATACAGCTAGAAGCATTCGATTGGTTCATGAGAGAGGGCTTAACCGAACTACTCGACGAGATTAGCCCCATTGAAAGTTTTAATGGGAATCTCAGTTTATATTTTCCCGGCAAGGCGGCAGCGGCGGCTGGCTTTGGCGATTTACGCTACCGTTTTGAAGACCCGAAATATGACGAAGAAACCTGCCTAGAGCGTGATATTGACTATGCAGCCCCGTTGTATGTAGAAGTGGCGCTGGTTAATCACGATGCAGGCGATCAAGTGATTACGTCTGAAATCTTCTTCGGCAACTTCCCGATTATGACCGAAAATGGAACCTTCATCATTAACGGTACAGAACGGGTGGTGGTTAGCCAACTGATTCGTTCGCCGGGCGTATATTTTGCCGTCAATGAAGACCGTACCACTGGCCGCCTGATGTCTACTGCTAAGATGATTCCGGACCGTGGCGCATGGATGGAATTTGAGACCCGCAAAAGTGATCATATTGCGCTCAAGTTCAATCGCAAGCGCACCGTTCCCATTACCGTTTTGTTGCGGGCGTTGGCCGCCGTAGATGATGGGATGACCTATCCTGAAGATTTGCTCATTCCGCGTACAGGAACCGACGAAGAGTTGTTGGCCATTTATGCTAGCGCCGACGACGACCCAGAGCATCCTTATATCCTTAGCTCGATAAAGCAAGAGCCACAACTAGACACCAAAGACGGCAAGCTGACTATTGCTGAGGCCGCATTGCTAGAGTTTTATAAGAAAATGCGTCCGGGCGATCCGCCAACATTAGACAATGCCCGCGAGTATCTGATCACGCAGTTGTTTGATCAACGTCGCTATGACCTAGAACGTGTGGGGCGCTATAAACTGAACCAGCGTTTGCGTCTGAATGAGGTTATTCCGGTCGAAAATCGTGTCATCACCAAATATGACATTGTGAAGATCGTTGAGCGCATGATCCACATTAACAATGGCGTAGAGCATCCCGACGACGTAGACCATCTTGGCAATCGTCGCGTTAAAACCGTTGGCGAGCTGATTCAAAGCAAGCTTCGCATTGGGTTGCGCCGCATGGAACGTGTGGTCAAAGAGCGCATGTCTATCCGTGAAAACGACAATATCACTCCTACTGCTCTCATCAATATTCGCCCCATTATGGCTTCGGTGCGCGAATTTTTTGGCAGCAGCCAATTGTCGCAATTTATGGAGCAAACCAATCCCCTAGCAGAGCTAACGCACAAACGCACGCTTTCGGCGCTGGGACCGGGTGGCTTACGCCGTGAGCGCGCAGGCTTTGATGTGCGCGACGTTCACCATAGTCACTATGGGCGCATTTGCCCCATCGAAACGCCCGAAGGCCCAAATATTGGCTTGATTGGTCGGTTGGCTTCTTATGGGCGTGTAAATGCTTATGGCTTTATCGAAACACCCTATCGTATGGTTAAAGCCGAGTTGCTAATTGACAGCAACGACTTGCTGGGGCGCAAGCTGGGCGAAGACTATGAAACCGAAGATGGCGATGTTGTCTATGAGGCCAACACACCTATTACTGCTGAAATGCTAGACACGTTTCGGGCTGCTGGCATCAAAGTAGTTCCCGTGCGGCCTTTCGTCACTTCAGAAATTGAGTATATGTCAGCAGATACAGAAGACCGCTATCGTATTGCTCAAGGAAACGCCAAAATCGATCATCGCGGCCAATTTATTGATGACCGGGTGTCGGCCCGCTACTATCAAAAATTCTTGATGGAAGGCATTAAGCGCATTGATCTAATGGACGTTGCGCCGCGCCAAATTGTGGGCATTTCGGCCTCGCTTATCCCTTTCTTAGAACATGACGATGCCAACCGTGCCCTCATGGGTTCCAACATTCAGCGCCAAGCAGTGCCTTTGCTCAATCCCGATACACCGATTGTTAGCACAGGTATGGAAGGCTATGCTGCCATTGACTCTGGTCAAATTATGTTGGCCCGACAATCTGGCGAAGTGTTAAGCGTAACTGGTGATCGTATTGTCATCCGCGATGACGAGGGGCAAGAACATGTCTATCAGTTGCGGAAGTACAATCGCTCTAATCAGAGTACTTGTATTGACCAACGCCCCATTGTGTCGAAGGGGCAACGGATCGAGCGTCGGGCTGTTATCGCGGATAGCAGCAGCACTAACTACGGTCTGTTAGCCTTGGGTCATGACCTACTTATTGCCTTTATCTCTTGGGAGGGCGGCAACTATGAAGATGCCATCGTCCTTAGTGAAGAGTTGGTTCGCCGTGATGCCTTTACCTCAATCCACATCGAAAAACACGAAGTGGAAGCCCGCGATACCAAGCTAGGGCCAGAAGAAATTACCTATGACATCCCTAATGTAGGCGATGCAGTTAAAGACCTAGACGAGTTCGGCATCATCCGCATTGGCGCAGATGTGAAACCCAACGATATTTTGGTGGGTAAAATTACACCTAAGGGCGAGCGCGAACTTAGCCCTGAAGAAAAATTGCTCCGCGCTATTTTTGGCGAAAAAGCCCGCGAAGTAAAAGATACTTCATTACGTTTGCCACATGGTGATCGCGGCAAAGTAATTGATGTGAAGGTCTTTGATCGTGAAGAACACCGCGATCTGCCGGCTGGTGTCGAGCGGATGGTGCGTGTGACCGTGGCCCAAAAGCGTAAGCTGACACAAGGCGACAAAATGGCAGGCCGACACGGCAATAAAGGCGTAATCTCAATGATTGTGCCCGTCGAAGACATGCCATATCTTGAAGATGGCCGCGCTGTCGAGATTTGCCTTAATCCCACCGGTGTACCCGGTCGTATGAACGTGGGCCAATTGCTAGAAACGCACTTGGGCTATGCTGCTGACCGCTTGGGCTTTAGGGCCATAACCCCCGTGTTTGATGGTGCAAAAGAAAGTGAAATTCAAGCCGAACTCGCCCGCGCATGGCTTATTGACAAAGCGTGGGATGAAATTTTAGAGCGTGCTTGGGTAATGCTAGGTGAGGAAGACTATCCGACTGAACAACTGCGCGATGAAAATGAAGTTCGTGGCATGTATATGTCGGAATGGTTAGGCGATGAATTTGATCTCGAACGCCTAGCCACCGACTACACCTATGCCCGTCGCTCGGTTTTGAAGCGTTGGCTAGATGAAAAAGGCTTCCCTGCCAATGGTGTCTTAGCTTTTGATGTTAGCAATCTATCGGTCGAAGAACGCGCTCGCCGTGACGAAAATGCGGTTACAGCGTGCTTGCGCCTATGGATTGTTGATAAAGCAGGCGAAGACCTTGGCCTAAACGCCACTACCTTAGATGAACTGGCTGCTATCGCAGACCGTGTTGCCATCCGCACTAAAAACCCTGTTCCGATCTATGGCAAAATGAAGCTGATTGATGGAAAAACGGGCGATCCTTTTGCCCAAGCTGTAACCGTTGGCATTATGCATGTGCTGAAACTAGCTCACCTTGTCGAAGATAAGGTACACGCTCGTTCGACAGGCCCATACAGCCTTGTAACCCAGCAACCCTTGGGTGGTAAGGCTCAATTTGGTGGCCAACGCTTTGGTGAAATGGAAGTGTGGGCCCTAGAGGCGTATGGTGCGGCTTATACCCTCCAAGAAATGCTCACCGTTAAATCTGACGATGTGCAAGGCCGTGTAAAGACATACGAAGCCATCGTAAAAGATGAACCAATTGATGAGCCGGGCATTCCTGCTAGCTTCCGTGTGTTGGTGAAAGAACTGCAAAGTCTTGGCTTGGCAGTAGAAGCCATTACCGAAAGCAACGAGATCATCCGCTTTGGGCGCGAAGACGACCGCACCAAGACCCCTCAAATCTCGACCGGCCTGTTGGGCTTGGCCAATGATCGTGACTATGACGATTAAAACGCTATAAGAAGCACTGTACTATCATTTGGGCGATCTTCAAGGTCGCCCAAATTGATCTAACGCCTTTTATTGCACCAAAGGCGGAACCACAAATACCAATTCAAAAGCCCCCAAATCATAATCAATGCGGCTTAAGTAAAATTCGCCGGGCGGAATGCTATTGGTCAGCAAGGCTTCGCGGATGAAGTACAATACATCAGTAGGCGGATCGGCGACAGTGTCGTTGAGCGTGTAGCGCGTTGGTGCGACAATCAAATTGCCACTTTGGGCCTCAAAACGCACGCGCAGCACATGAACGCCCGCATCATCTTCCCATCCATAAACCACTTCTTGCCCCTCAAAAAATGCACTTACCGATGCGGCAAAGCCACTGCTGTTTGCCAATATCACCAGTTCAGACCCACTCCA
>CAZLPC010000231.1:0-5388 GCA_964561305.1 uncultured Anaerolineae bacterium | reverse complement strand
GGTTAGGTGTGCGTGTGGGGGTTTCTAGGGTCGGCGTAGCCGTGCCCAACACCACGGTTGTGGGTGTGCCCGTTGGAATGTCTGGTTCGAAGGGCCCTGCTGCCACTGCATTGCTTAAGATGGCCACCGTGAACAGACAAGTTAGGGCGGTTAAGGCCACGAAAAAAATGCTAATTAAGTCGTAAGTTTCATTTCTTTCCATATCAAAAAATCCTCCTAACTGATGAAGCGCTCAACAGTAGCCATACGGCGCTGATCAGCGAGCCATGACTGAAAAATTTGGATGCGTTGTTGCGACAGTTGCTCGTCGGTCAGCGATAGTGTCTCGTCACGTTCTAACACCTCTATTACATGCCATCCCAAATCACTAGGTATGGGGTCGGGATAGCGGGTGCTGGCAGGAATACTAAAAATAACTTGCTCGACAACAGCCAATAATAGATCGCCGGGTGCTATCCATCCTAAATCGCCACCAGCAGGCGCGGTGCTGCTGTCAATCGAGTAGGTGGCGGCTAGGGTTGCAAAATCTTCACCATTTTGTAGCTGTTCTAAGATTTCGAGAGCCAGTGCTTCGTCGCGCACCAAGATGTGGCGGGCCCGCACCTGAACAGCGACCAAACCGGCCTTAGCTACAATATCGTCAGCCACAGCTTGCGTTAACAGCGTTTCATACACTGTTTGCTCAATAATGGTTATATCGGTGGTGGTTGGTAACCCCATCACCTCAGCCAAAGTATACCCCGATTGTGCAGCTAGCGTCTGAAGGCTCTCTAACTCGGCTTGCAGCATCTCATCCTCAATAATGATGCCATTAGCGGCTGCATAGTGCTCAATGAGTACCTCATCAACGAGCGTCGCCAATACTGTTTCGCGCAGCGCATCACTAGAGGCGGCTCCTGCCAGATTGATTGTACTGATTGCCAATTCGGCTTCAAAATCCGCTTGACTAATGGGTATGCCATTGACCCGTGCTGCTAAATTGCTACTGTCGGTTGTTGCTGGTTCGGTGACAGTTTCGGTAACATTGGTTGCTTGAGGCGTAGTGTTCGATGAATTAGGCGTTGAATCTTCACCCCCACACGCTGTCAACCATCCCGCTATCACAACTATCCATAAAAAACGCTTCAAAACCTATTCCCTATTTTGTTTGCAAAATGATAAGCCCACTTGATGTAGTATAGCCGTCGTCTATAATTCTGCAACGCATAGGCGATGGTATCAATCTTCTAACTAATTTGCACACAATATAGCGTTTTCTGCTATAAATGAAGAATATATAGCGTTTTCATGCACTCATCAGATATTTATCAAAGGGTATAGACCTGTGTCTACAGAAGATGGGCAACACATACCATCGTCCGACGAGTCAGCAAAAGATAAAATGTCGCCTGTGCCGGGGTTCAATGTTTCGCCGATACGTCCGCAAACACCCGAACCAACCCCTGTGCCCATTCGCCCATCTGTGCCACGCCCGACGCGCCCCGATTTGCCTGTGCGCCCGCGCCTGACCCCCACCGAAGAAATTGATATTTCACGGTCGCCCCAAGAGCAGGCAATGTCGGCCCTAGAACGTTTACGTCAAAAAATGGCACGGGTAGCTGAAGAATATGCCCAAGGTAAATTAAACCGCGCCCAGTTTCATGCTATTTATCAACGCTATAAAGAGCAACGCGACATTACAGAGGCGATGATCCAGCGCGATCCAAAAACGGGAGCATGGCAAAATGTCGTACAACCCGGTCTAACGGGTTTTTTGCGGAGGCATTTTGAATCACAAGTGATTTCTTATACCATTTATCATATTGCCCGCCAACAACTTATTGTTAGAACTGGGCGCTTTCAGCTACCCGAAAATCAAGTGTTGCCGATTTTGGGGCGTTTGCAAAAACTAATTGTAGCGGCCCAGCAACCGCCACGCTTGGCCCGCCGCAAGCTAAAAGATGATCGTTTTGTGGTGCTGGCACCGGGGATGTTGACTGTCTCTATTGTTGTGTTTTCTATTGAGCCAGCCGTTGCCCAACTTGAGATGATTCAAGATGTACACCGAGACTTTGAGCGGGCTAATTTGCAACTATTGCAACAAGAGCGATTTAACCCACGCGAGATGGTTTTTCCGCATCGGGCTTTGTTTGAGAGATAGTTCACGAATTTAAAAAATTAACATTAAATCGTGTTTTCGCTTCATATTTGTAGAATATAGACAATCTTTCAATGGGTTCTTGTTAAAAAAACACAAGTCAAAATCATTTGTTCTGTAGCATTATTATAATAACATCTTTGGGTTGCTCATTTGCAAGGTAAAGGGAGTGTTATAGGCTATGGATCAGAAAGATCGTCAAATTCTAGAAGTATTGCAAAGTGATGGACGTATTGCTCATACACGGCTTGCTGAAATTGTAGACTTGTCGGCCCCGGCTGTTTTGGCGCGGGTGCGCAAACTTGAAGAGCAAGGCATTATTCGTGGCTATCAAGCCGTTGTCGATCCAGATAAAGTTGGGAACCCTGTCATTTGCTTTATTGGTGTGACATTGGTGCACCACCAACGCGAGCCACTAGAGCAATTTTCTGCGCGTATCGCCGATTTCAGCGAAGTGCTAGAGGCGTACCATTTAACGGGCGGAACTGATTATCTGTTGAAAATTGCCGTTCCTCATATTCAAGCGGTCGAGAATTTCTTGATCAACAAACTGGCCAATATTCCCGGTGTAGACAAAGTGCATACCAGCATGGTGCTTTCGCCTGTCAAAACCAATGGTGTTGTTCCTGTGGCCTCAGATGTTGTGGCTGGCAATGGTCGAAACGGCTTGCGGAATGCCTAAGCATGGATGTACCACAGCAATAGGTCTTAAACTCTGTCGGCTTTATCAACATGATAATGCCGATAGTTTTTTATTGGGTACTAACGACACTCTACATTGGCCAAGTGCTGCTCATAAGTAACAGCATAGGCGTTGCCCGGCCCCCGACAATTACCCGTAAAATAAATGTAATCGGTTTGGGCAGGGCTTACGGCTGCTTGCAAGGCACTTAAGCTGGGGTTGCTGATAGGGGTAGGCGTAAAGCCAGTAAAGCGATAGGTGTTATAGGGCGAGTCTAGGCTGGTTTGCCCACTTTGTAAGCGCGGCCACCAATCGCCGGCGCGCCCTAGTGCATATTGAATGGTGACAGTCGCCGAAAACGCCCTTCCTGTGGCTCGCCGATTATGAAACACACTCGAAACCAGCCGTTGCTCGTTTGCGTCGCCTGCTTCGCGCTGAATAATCGAAGCCAAAATAACAGCTTCATAAGGTGTCATGCCTTGTGCTCCCGCAATAATGCCGGCCGCATTTGCTCCAAACGCATCCAATACCATATCTCGAAAAGCCACGGCACTGGTATCGTTTTGCAGCGTATAGCTGCCGGGCAGCATAAAACCTTCTAGACCAGCACCCGACGGGACACTGCTCAAGAAGTCGCGGCTGGGAGGGGTGCTGCCCCGCCCAGCCACTGCTAAAAAGTCGGCCCCCGAGAAAGCAACAGGAATGCGGTTGATAGCATCAGCGATTTGCTCAATACGCCAGCCGGGTTGAATGGTGAGCGTGCAAGGGCAGTTGGCGGTGCGGCTAACGCCTGCAGGCAAGGCGGGGGCGGCGGATTCTGATGAGGGTGCATTATCGGCTGCACCATCGGGCAAATAAATAACTTGTCCAACTTGTAAAAATGTGGTGTCGGTACAGTTGGACAGCATAATTTCATCTACTGTGGTTGGGTTGCCGGCCCGGTTGGCCCCCAACTGAAACGCAAATAGTGTATCGCCTTCTTGAATTGTATAGGCCACCCAACCCTCTGGCACTAGGCAATCGTCATCGGCTGCGGCAACAATGGTTGGTTCAGGGACAGAGCTAGCGTGCGTTTCAACCGTGATGGTGGTGATGGGGAAACTGGCTAGGGTAGCGCTTGGGGTAGGGCTAGAAAATGCGGTAGATGAAGCAGGAGGGGTTGGGGATGTAGTATTGGTTGCTGAAGGTGTCAGCGTTGGCACAAGCTCGACCACTGCATCTAGCGGGCGCTCTTCATGAATAGGTGCTTCTTCAAGGGAAGTATCAGGCGCAGCATTATCAGTCAACAAAACGACCAGCAATAGCGTGATCAATGCTGTTGAAAGCGATGTGGTAATGAAGAGCGCAATCCAAGCCCAACGGGGCATTATAATCGTTTTCATAGCGTTGATTGTAGCTGATTTATACCCGATGGCAATTTAATGAGATAAGGTGTAGGGTATACGCCGAGCAATCGTTGCATGGTCATCAAAAATCAACATCTTTAACCGCACTCTTGTTGCATGACCACACTTTTTACGAAAGTTAAAGCTGTGCTAAAGTGATGCAAATGCTATAGATTTTATAGGAAGTTTTATGCGACGTGGGGGTGTATTTCATTATGAGTGATCAACTTAACAACGAGCGTCTGCAAGCTGTGTTACAGGGCCGCCCGTTTCGCTTTTTTCAGCAAATCAGCAGTACCAATAATGTCGCTGAAAAATGGCTGTTAGAAAATGCGCCATCAGGGGCGGTGGTTATTGCAGAGGAGCAACTGTCGGGGCGCGGAAGGCTCTCGCGGAAGTGGCATACACCGTCCCACCAAGCCATTGCGATGAGCGTGATTGTGCGCTTGGCAGTGGATTATCGCCAGCTACAACGGGTTACAATGGCGGCTGGCTTAGCAGTGGCCGAGGCATTGCGAAATTATACCAGTGGCGTTGGCCTAAAATGGCCCAACGATGTGTTATTGGACAGCAAAAAAGTAGGCGGCATTTTGTCAGAGGCACAATGGATTGGTGACACACTAACTGGCATAATAGTTGGCATTGGTGTAAATGTGCGTGTACCGTTTGCCAACACCGATCTGGCGACAGTTGCCACCAGCCTAGAGACCCACACTTCTCAATTGGTGGATCGTGCAGTGCTGATTGAGATCATTTTGCAAAACCTAGATCGTTGGCTCGATCTGTTACACAGCGACAAATTATTGGTGGCTTATCGTGAAAATTTGGTGACACTTGGTCAACAGGTTTCAATTAAAAGTGCTGAGAAAACGATAGAGGGCCGTGCTATAGATATTGATGCTGATGGGGCACTTTTGATCGAGCGACCCGACGGTACACAGCAGCGCGCGGCGGTTGGTGATGTGACAACCTAACGTCAGGCAAACAGTGGTCAACCGCTATTGACAATAATTCCCGCTTTTTCTAGGCTTGCACACGACAATAAATTGTAATTATCAGAAAATGTAATGACTATGGGTATACAGCTAGACTGGCAAATTGAATCGGATCAACAGCAACGCCGCGCCGTAGAAGACCCCAATATCCGCCAGCAAGCACAGGAAGAGCTGGAGCGCACGTACAGG
>CAZLPC010000230.1:0-5398 GCA_964561305.1 uncultured Anaerolineae bacterium | reverse complement strand
CAGCGTCACTGGCGGCGTTGTTGTGATGGTGAGATTACTCGGCGCATTTAAGGGGAGTGATGTTTCAGCATCTGCCCAAATACGAATGATGCCATTGCTCTCGGCTGTAACCAGTATCGAGTAAACATCATTATTCCATGCGCTTGACCAAAAAATATTGCCTTCTATATTGAGGACAAGTACAAGGCCATTATCAACGTCTCTAATTTGTAACCCTTGTCTATCACCAACAGCCAGTAACTGAGTTGATGACCACGACACCGATAAAGCCGATTCGAATAGCGCATGTTGCTCAAATGTATTATCGTCAACAGTCCAAATATATAACATGTCAGGGAAGCGAGCGATGATAGCAAGGTAGTTTCCATTTTTGCTCCATGCTAGGGCATCAATTACCAAGCTATTTAATTGAAGCGTGCTAACGAGTTGTTGTGTTGTTATATCCCAAAGTACAACTTGAGTTATTGCGCCCTGATCTGCTATTGCGATCTCATTTGTAGCAGGCCTGCGTGTCAATAACGATACGTCTTGCAATGCTTCAAAAATAGCCACGGGTGGTGTGGAAACTTCAGACCAAATATTATCCTCTCGTTCGAATAATCTCGGCGGATTACGTTCAAGAGCACTTGCGATAAGCTGGGTCGAATCATTGTTCCATTCAATCCGCTTCGGTATGCCCTGCCATGCAATTTCGGAGATAGTTGCGGTTGGGATAGGATAGCCTGAAGAAGCGTTTTTCAAGTCTGCCCATTCGTAAATGTTTATATCACCGTTGCTTGAAAAGACAGCCAGTTGTGACCAGTCATCATTCCACGCCAATGCTTGTTCACTGCCAAGGCCAACATAAACACTGCTAGTTTGTAACGGTGTATTCACATGCCAAGTATGTAACCATCCGGAAATGCTTAGACCGATAACATGCTGGTTATCGAGCGACCAATATAGTTGACGAATTTCTGAATGGTGTTGAGCAAATAGAGTAGGTGTTGTTGAAAGGTCAAAATTCCAATAAAAAATTACACCGCCATCTATCAACAGCATTTGATTGGCGTTGCTGGGGCTTGCAAGTAAAGGTAAATGTCCTAGCACCGGATACCCCGCTGGCCCAAATAGATTTTCTTCTTGCAGCAATGGTTCTAAAACAGGAGTGGCTGTTGTTATGTCTATGAAGTTTAGCCCATTGTGTAGGGTAATGAGGCCCGTATTATCAATTAGCCAACGCATTGCGGCATTTCCGCCATTGAATTGAGTGACTAAAGCTTGGTTCTGAATATCCCAAATAATGCCAAGTCCACTACTACTGGCTAAATATGTACCGTCATGGCTCCATGCCAAGGTCAAAACAGATGAGCGATGCTGTTGTATGGTCTGAAAAATGGAAAGACCAGCATTGTTGCTGTGCCAAATTCGTACCGTTGTGTCATGGCTTGCCGAAGCCAAGAATGAATCATCGGGCGACCATTGAATCATATTTATACGATCTGAATGGGCATTCCGAGACTCAACGTCCCAGTTCGTGCCTGACCATTGCCAAAGCTCAAGCTGGCCTGTATCGGTTGCAATGGCTAGAACAGCGGCTTGATTTGCCCATTGTAGATCTGTAACTTGACTATCATCAGGATTGGAACGTGTAAAGTACGGCCAAGTCGGGTCAGAAGTGCGCTCCCACAACACGAGATCAAACTGAAAGTCAGCCAAAGACATAAGCCATTTGCTATCAGCACTCCACGCCAGCCGAACAGCAGGAAGTGCTGGCATTTGTACAGTTGTCTCCACAGCTTGGTTGAGAAAATCCCAAATAAAAATTTGGCCAGATGGGGTTGATATAGCCAAAAGCTCACCGTCTTGGCTCCATGCAAGTGCTATAATCGCATCATCTGAAGGCGACAGTCTAATATAAGTGTCTTCGGCAATGTGTGTATCATCAACTTCATAGATCCATACCCCATAAGAGCCGCCAACAGCTAGATGTTGGCCGTCGGGATGCCAAGCAACCGCATTCGGGCTAATCGTTCCCCGCCCAAGCCTGCCAATTAGGGAATAACGAGCGGCCTCATCTGCAAAAACATGCTGCTTGATCGAAGCATTGTCTACACCCAAAAACGTGATTATCCCTACACCAATCACCAAAAACAACCAATACCTACGCTTAATCCATCGTCGCTGCATGGTTCATCCTCTGCGCAAAAGTGTACTCTATGCCGAAGTGTAGCGATGATGTGTGGTTTGCTGCTAGCGATTTTGGCGGAGCGGTGGGGTGGGATGGGGCGAGCGGCAACCGTTCGTTGGGCTGTCGCCGCGTGGGGAAATTGGGGCTAGTTGCACCCCACCGTCACCGCCACCGCAGCACTTGGTAGCAAAATAGTAAGATTGAGTTTAATAATTGGATACTCTTTCCGTAATTTATAATGATTTTGCATTACAAGCATAGAGGAATGCGAATTTATAGAGCCTAATAAGAAATAACGAGTATTGCAATGTTCTGTGTTGTAGAGTAGACTACTTATATAGGACTGTTTTACATT
This sequence comes from uncultured Anaerolineae bacterium, assembly GCA_964561305.1. Classification (GTDB taxonomy): domain Bacteria; phylum Chloroflexota; class Anaerolineae; order Aggregatilineales; family J027; genus J027. The sequence goes on along the minus strand of CAZLPC010000230.1, from coordinate 2,873 downwards.
TTTCATAATAGCTCAAGGATGAAAAATGGCAACATTAAAGAAACTGCGATTTGTACTAGTAATTCTTGTAACAATCCTAGCCTTAAATTTATTGTTTAATGTTAGTATTTATAAAAATGATAATCAGTTAAATGATACTGTAATATGTCTAGATTTTGTAGCAAATTCTATTTGTAGTGTTTATAGCAATCCATTAGGAAATTGTGAAATACTTGAAGAAGGCTCTTCTGTTTTTGGTTATAAGTATCGCGTTGATACTTATGAGGTTTCTATATACGAAAATGGAGTTCATCTAGGAGAGTCTTTATTAACATTTGACGTGTGTTTACTTGACGAACAACCTAACTCTACATGCAACAGTACGTGTGAAATCAGATAGAAAGGTGCATTCAAAATATGAAGGTTCGACATTTTATACTTTTAGCTTCAGTTGTTCTGCTGTTAAGTCTCACGACTGAGCTTTACCTCAGTACATTGGAGACTCATGCGGGTGGTGGTGATGCCACGACAAACGATATTGATGGTCCGCCTGATCACCCATGTGGAAATTTCCTCGGTCCGTCAGTTTGCAACATTGTTACCTATCAATCTTCAAATTGCCCTAAAAGTAATGAATTCAGGTATCAAGTAGAAGTCTATCAACTTTGGGTTTTTTCCTTGGGTGTTGAGCAAAGAAATCAGATTCAAACGTACTCAGCTTGTTATACTCCGCAGCAAGTGCCATCCAGCAACTGCCAGAATACATGCAATTAATAATTGAAAGGAAAATCTACAATGATTCAACCACAAGTGCGCGTATTTCTCCAAGTCTTTGGCTTGGCGTTGTTGAGTTGCATCCTTATTATGTTGACATATTCGGCTTCTTTCGCGGGCGATGGTGGATCACAAGCAAATAGTGTCCCGCCTCCCCCCCCTGACGGGGACACAGGTAGATGTGGTTACATTGTGTCGACCACGATTTGTTCGAGTTACACTAATTTAGGAATATCTTGCGGTGGTGGCAAGACAGTGCATAGGATTGAAGATTTCGTACAATGGAATCTTAGTAAAGGTAAAAAGTTCGGTAATTTAACTGGCACTGGCGGAGATACTTGCGGCTTCATTTTCACAAACCCAACGTGTGAATCCTATTGCACAGGTCCTTGAGGAGCTAATGAAGTAACCGCAATCTAATGAGCAACATACGACATTTCAAAACCTGAAATGTCGTATGTGTTGTAATATTAGATCAGTGGCTTTCAGTATAGGAAAAAACATGAATATGATTAAATTATCGTTTTTATTGCAATTAATATTCGTGATAGGTATTGTGGGTAGTCTTTTTGACATTCGAAAAAGTCCAAGTACAGCAACTGTTAAGTACCATGCAGAGCGAGCCACGCCAACAGAATACGCGCTTTATCGAACAATTTCACCGATAACAACCAAGCAACTACCTATTAGACTTCTCTCTTCTTTTCCTTTGTTTCAAATCGACGACAATCCCTTGCTTGAAGCGATTACGCCCCGCCGCAATAGAAGCATTGTCGTTTTGAACCCTTATACTGGCCGCATTAACGCTGTACTCGACTTAACACATCACACAACGAATACCACACACTACAGAGTGGTCAATCATCAAGATGAAATGTTTATTCTTGCCAGAACGCGAACCGATGATATTATTTATCGAACCACCTTGCATACAAATACGATTGACGAATTTCGTGTGAACGCGACAATACCTCAATTGCTCGCGAGTATAGACCATAATAATTTGCTGGCGATAATTGAGGTTTCTCAAGACCAGTACGCTAGCGCCATCTATTATATCGCTTCAATAGACTTATCTACCAATAGTATCCGCTATCTTTACACGATCGACGACTATCGTAACAGCCTTCTCTTCACGTTTAGGCACGACCGAGCCGTTGTCATTTTCCTCCTTGATCACAACGAGCCTGTGCGGGTTCATCTACGAATTGCTCAGAACGCTATTGAAGTGTCTCATGATGTAATAGACGGGACTGTATTTCCAATTTGGGTGTTTGACAATTACGTTTATTTTCGTGTTGAACCGGGAGATATTTATCGCGTTGACTTTATCGGTTCACAGCCCGCACTCGTTTATAGCGACACAGATCTTCTATCATTCGGGGTCATCAACGATACCGATTACCTTCTAACGAGGAACGATAGCAACGGATCTGAATTGATTCATTTTCGTACCACTGACAATTCGAGTGAAACCCTCTACCGATTTGATGGTTTAGCAACCATCTTGGCAACCAATGACCAAAAAACCCATGCCGTTATAATAATCAACTATCCTTCCGGAAAAACGACCTACGCATTATTGGATTTAGATAAGCAATACTTGGTGCTAGAAGTTGAATGTGATCTGGCAATGATGGTAAGCTGTCCGTACTTTTTCGTCGAAACCGAGTTTTACATCTCTACTGTAAGGGCGACCTTCATTTATAACTTTCATACCAATAAAACTGAGAAATTTAGGTCGACTGGAGTACTCGTCTTCGTGAGTCAACCCATCGACAACGACTTTAGTTTCATTCCCTTCATCATTTATGGTATAGCTTCTACCATCCTGATACTTTATTTATGTAAATGCAATATAAACTAAATGCAATATTCTCAGTAGAGCAGAGGTTTCTCTGGAAACATATAACAGACATCCTAAAATTGCCTGTCATATTGGCCTGCACGTATGTTCACGCGGTTAGCACAGCGCTAGCAGCCACCCCGCCGTTTACTCACCGCACCACACGCTGACGGCAACTGTATGGCTGGGGATAGAGTTCCATTGCAGCGGGCTTTCGCGCACCGCCCGCACCCGATAAGCCAGATCGCCGCACGCGCTATCGGTGTAGGTAGTG
>CAZLPC010000229.1:0-5541 GCA_964561305.1 uncultured Anaerolineae bacterium | reverse complement strand
TTGTGCAACTGACCGAGGGCGGGCTGGCCGATCAGCCGCAGGTGTCGTTTGATGGCAGCACGATTGCCTATCGGTCGGTTGTGCCCGAAGCGGTGGCAGGCCTATCGGAAGCCGATTTGTGGCAGGTGGGCGATACCTATTCCGATATTTATCTGTTTACCATTGCCGACGAGAATCATACCGACGCGGCCACCCACACCCGCATCACCCAACAGCCCAACCCCATCTCTGAGGGCGCGGCGTTGGGTTTTGGCGAGGGCATTATGCGGAGTACGCCCAGTTGGTCGTCGGCGGGCCTCCAGCTTACATGGATTGAGCTAGACACCACCACCACGCCCAATGCGACCACGCGCCTGATGCTGTATGATGTAGAATCTGCCACCACCAGCGTCGTGAGCGAGGGCATCAATTTGGGCTTTCAAGATGTCGTGATTATAGTGCCCGATCCGCGCTTTGGCTCTGATCTGATTTTGCATCAATATGTCACGTTTTCAGATGAAAGCGGGGGCTTTTTGGATGTGGTCGAGGTGTATGCGGCGGCCACGGGCGATCTGATCGGTGGCATAGATGGCCTTTTCGACAGCGATCCGATTAATGAGGCGGTGTGGGTGGCCGATGCGCCCGATACCATCGCCCTTGTGCGCGGCGCAGATCGCGTCGAGACGCTCGACCTTCGCACCGATCAATTGACCAGCTTCCCGAACGCCACCCTTCGCGCCGTCAGCCTCAATCAGCCGCGCAACAGCACCCCCCTTAGCGCCAGCTATGTTGGCAACGCCTATCGTTTCGATTGGCAAAGCACGCTAGCCGAGGGCCAACAGTTGACCTTTGAAAGCCACGCGCTGGCGGGTATTGTGTCGGTTGCACCTAGTGGGGATGCGTTTGCATTTATCAATGCCGATGGGCTGTTGACAGTGGTGGCGGCGGGGCAAGCCACCGTCATCCCAAACACAGCCCAAGGCGGCTTCTTTTTTGCGGGGCCGGCGTGGGGCTATACGGGTTATGTCGTGAACTAACCATCATAAATGGCACAACGAACCGACAAGGAATCATGATGAAAACTGTCTTGTGCTATGGCGATTCGAATACGTGGGGGGCCGACCCCAGCGGCCAAGTGGCGCGTTTGGGGGAAGGGATACGCTGGCCCAGTGTTTTGCGGGCGGCGTTGGGCCCCGATTATTGGGTGATAGAAGAGGGCTTATCGGGGCGCACCACCGTGTTTGATGATCCGATTGAAGGGCGGCACAAGAACGGCCTCACTTATCTAGTGCCATGTTTAGAAAGCCACCGTCCCCTTGATGTGGTGGTGCTGATGTTGGGCACAAACGATCTGAAGTATCGGTTGGGCTTGGGCCCCGATGACATTGCACGCGGGGCCGAGGTGCTGGTGCAGACCATTAAGCAAAGTGGGTGTGGGCCCGATGGACGCACGCCCACCATTTTGCTGATTGCGCCGCCACCCATTAGCACCCTTAAGCATCTAAGCGAGATGTTTGCGGGCGCAGCAGCCAAATCGCAAGAGCTAGGGCGCTTTTATGCCGAGGTGGCCCAGCGCCAAAACGTGGCGTTTCTGAACGCAGGTGATGTGATCGTCAGCAGCCCCCTAGACGGCATTCATTTTGAAGCCTCAGAACACGCCAAACTGGGCGCGGCGGTTGCGGCACAACTGTTGGGAGGCTCATAAGCGCGGAGCAGTGTGCAAGCAACCCCTTTTTGAGGTTAGTGGGTATATTACCATAAGCCAAAGCGGGCGTATTGACATAAAACAAGTCAAGTTCTAATTGTTCGATCATCGCCCATAGTTCCCTAGCCGATGCCCCAAAACAGCATCATGCCGACCACCAGCATAACCAGCGTGACCAGTGTCATGCCTGCGCCCACGCGCACAAAGTCGCTTAACTGATAGCCGCCCGGCCCCATCATGATGATGTTGACCGGGTGGGCGAAGGGGGTTAAAAACGCTGTCGAGCAGCCAATGGCCACCGTTACGCCCACGGCCTGTGGGCTGATGCCCAGTTGTAATGCGCTGCTAATGGCGATGGGCCCAATGATCAATGCGGCCACCTGCCCACCGATAATTTGAGCCACGCCCACTGTTAGCGCAAAAATGCCGATAATCAGCCAGATGGGATGCTGCCCTGCCAGCGCGTCTACCAGCCCCAAGCCGCTATTGGTGAGGGCAATTGAGAGCGGCAACATGCCCGCGATCAGAAAAATCACCTTCCACTCGATGGCGGCATAAAATTCATCAAGCGTAAGACATTGGGACAACACCATCCCCACCGCGCCGGCCAACATCAGCGGCGCAATCGGAAAGACCTCTAGGATGGCCAGCGCCAACACTAGCGCTGTAATGCCCATTGCCCATCCTATTTTGTGGGGACGTTGGGGCAGGTGGCTGGTCTCTTGCAGGGGCAACAAAAAGTCGGGGTCGGCGGCCAACGCCCTAAAGCGGGCAGGGGGACCCACCACCAGCAGCGCATCGCCGACGTTGAGCGCCATTTTCCCAACATCGGTGCGATAACTGCGCCCGCCCCGCCACACGGCCACGGCAGTCACGCCAAATTTGGCCCGAAAACCCAACTGGGCCAGCGTTTGCCCCAGTGCTGCCGAGCGTGGTGGGATGATCACCTCGGTGAGGGTGACATAGTTGCTGATGTCGGCGGGAATGTGGTCGTTGCGCAGCGTTGCGCCCCATGTCAACAACTGCTCGACACGGGCTTGCTGCCCCAACAGTAGCAAAAAGTCGTTGGCATGAATGAGTGTGTTGGGGTCGGGCATAAAAATAGCAGTGGGGCCGCGCCATATCGCCAACACCGTAAGGCCCAACGTCCCGCCGATGCTGCTGTCGCGCAAGCTAAGGCCCACCAAGCCAGAATCGGGCAAAATGCGGACTTCCCATGTGCGCTCGTACAGTTGATAGGTCTCGCTGAGATTGACCGGAAGCACGCTGTGGGTGATTGAGGTGCGGCTGGGCAACAAATGGCGACCAATGAGCACCATGTAAAGGATACCCACCACTGTAATCAGGCCACCAGTGGGAATGAACGATACCATACTCAGTCCAGCTAGGTCGTTTTCGATTAACAGCGTACTCATTAAAATGTTGGCGGTGGTCAGATAGGTAGCCATGCCGCCCAGCAGCGTGCCAAACGACAGCGGCATCAGCAATTTAGACGGTTGCACGCCCGATAGATGGGCCACGCGCAACGCCGCCGGCAACAACACCGCGCCCGCCGCCACATTATTCATGATCAACGAGAGGGCCGCGCCTGCCGTCATGAACACCACGATTAGGCGCGTTTCTGAGCCATGCCCCAAGCGGTTGAGGCGCTGGGCAAGGCGATTGACCACGCCCGTCACCTCTAGGGCTTTGGTGATGACAAACAGCCCCAACAGCGTGATTACCACCGCGCTGCTGAAGCCGCTTAGGGCTTGGTCGGGTGGCACAAGTTCGCTGAAGGCCAACACCACCAACAGCGTCAGCGCCACAATTTCAATCGGCAGTCGATCTGCTAGAATGATGGCAAAGCTGATGATGGTGATGATGATGAGGCTAATTTCTGTGATTGAAAGCATTATGCAATATTCTTCCAGCAACAAAGGGACAAAACATCCGCATTATACCCGATACGAGCGGGGCGAAATTTGATGAGCGGCGGTAAATATTTAGCCTCAATATTAGAAAGCGATGGCCACAATGATTAAAGTCCTGCGTTCTAGCCAAGACATGGTGGTGGTAGCGGCGCAATTTTCTGCCACAACGCCACAGGTTCTCTATCAGCATTTTACTGATGCCGACTTATTGGCGCGGTGGTGGCCGCCCAGTGTGCCACATCTCGATCCCCAAGTGGGGGGATCGTATCACTTCGCATGGCCGGCCATGGATTGGGACTTGCGTGGCACTTATACAGTGATCGAAGCGGGGCAGGTGTTGGCCTTTACGTGGCTTTGGGAACACGAGCCAAATTTGCCCATGCGCGATGTGTTTGTGGTGTTTGGGCATACCGACACGGGCGCGGCGTTGACGTTGCGACATGGCACATATACCAACAACAGCCAAGATCAAGCGGATCGCCAAAGCCATATTGATGGGTGGAAGCACTTTTTAAGCCGCCTAGCGACGGTGGTTTTAAGCGCCACCTAAACAAGGGTTGACAATATTCTCTCAAATGAGATAAAATAGTCTCAAATGAGAGGATAATGTATCATGAACGACCCTGAATCATCGAAGGAAGCCCGCCGCACCGAGCTTCTGAACGCCGCCAGCGAACTGCTGGCTGTGCAGCCCACGGCATCGCTGGCCGATATTGCGGCCCATGCCGGCATCAGCAAAGCGACACTGCATCGTTATTTTGCAAGCCGCGACGACCTCATCTTGGCCTTGGGCTATCAGGCCCTAGCCATCATTGCTGCCGCCATTAGCGACTGTCGGCCCGATGCCGACAGCGCCCCAGTTGCCCTTACGCGCATCATCCATACGCTGGTTCCTCTTGCCGATAAGCTCAACTTCCTCATCAACGAGCCAATTTTAGACACCCATCCCGAATTCTTAGCCGCCGACGAAGCCACCCAAGCACCCATCCTTGACCTCTTAAAACGCGGCCAAGCCGCCGCCGATCTGCGCGCCGATCTGCCCGCCGAATGGATGCTGCACCACATCAATTTTGCGGTGTTTGCGACATGGTATGCGGTGCATGAAGGCAGCATTGCGCCCAAACACGCCGCCGACCTGCTGGTGAAAACGCTCTTGGGGGGGATCGGGAAATAGTAAATAGTAAATAGAGAATAGTAAATAGTAAATAGAGAAAAGCGAGTGCAAGGCGATGGGGGGCAACCGTGTATGCCCATAGCTTTCATTAAAGTTGCACCTGTCAGGCCACAAGAAGGGCAAACATCCTCATTTTGGTAGCGGCGGTGCCTTAGCCCGCCGACAACATTTTATGTGCTGATTAACCATCAATCAAAAGGATAAAACAAGATGCACCCAACCCCGATTCAACCCAATCAAGAGCGCATTGTGGCGCTAGATGTGTTGCGTGGCTTTGCGCTATTTGGCGTGTTGCTGGTGAATATGCTCGATTTTTCTAGCTCGGCCTTCCGCGACGATTCACTAGGAATGCGCGGCAACGTTCTGGATCAAGTAGTGGATGTGGCGATTCTGTTTTTTGCCGTCACCAAGTTTTATTTGCTGTTTAGCCTGTTGTTTGGCATTGGGTTTGCGGTGCAAATGCAGCGCCTAGAAAGCACAGGCCGTCCGGTGGTGTCGTTTTTTGTGCGACGCATGGGCGTGTTGCTGATCATTGGGTTGCTGCACGCGATATTGTTGTGGGATGGCGACATTTTGCGGCTATATGCTGTGGCGGGCTTGTTGTTGCTGTTGGTGCCACCACCGCAGCCATTGTGGTTGCTGCTGCTGCTGCCACCATAGCCATTGTTGTAGCTGCTGCTCTTGCCGCGGCAGCAGTTGTTGTAGCTGCTCATGCCACCACCACCATTATTGTTGTTGTTGCTGCTGCTGCCAAACTGCAACAGCGGTGA